>JAUIFD010000124.1 GCA_030429485.1 Phycisphaerae bacterium
CTGTCCCCTGTCCGAGAAGCTCCGCGATTCGTGGAGCGGAGCGTCGCCAGCGTCGATGGAACCGGGGATGTTGGCTCACCGAAGTGGATTTTCGACAAGACCCATGCTCGGGCGTGGTATCCTCAGTCAGCGGCTCATAGGCCGCGGAAGGTGAGAAGAGACAGTGAGTGGGACAAGAACCTCAGCCGCCACGGGCGGCGGTGGGTTGCAGAGTGAGCTGCAACTCTACTTTCGGGAAATCAACCAAACTCCGCTTCTTTCTGCAGAGGAAGAGCGCGAGCTCGGTTGGGCCATCATCAACGACAACTGCCCGGACGCTCGCGAGCGGATGATCCGCTCGAATCTCCGGCTGGTCGTTGCCATCGCCAAGAAGTACACCGGGCGCGGGCTGCCGCTTGCCGACCTCATCGAGGAAGGCAACATCGGTCTGTTGCGCGCGGTCGAAGGCTTTGATCCCTCGCAGGGCGCACGGTTCAGCACGTACGCCTCGTGGTGGATCAAGCAGGCGATCAAGCGAGCCCTGATCAACGCCACCCAGCCGATCCACATCCCGGCCTACATGGTCGAGCTGATCGCGAAGTGGAAGGTCGCGGCCCGCCGCCTGCACGCCGAGTTGGGGCACACCCCGACGGTGGAAGAACTGGCGGCGGAGATGAACCTGCCGCCGAAGAAGGTCCGCATCATCAAGCGGGCGATCAAGGCGATGCAGGCGCCGACCCAGGCCCCCACCGACGCCGAGGGCGATCTGGTCGGGCTCTCCGAGTTGATCGCGGATACGCGTCACGAGGAGCCCGAGCAGCCGCTGCTCCAGTCCGACGAGTTCGGGACGCTCCGGCGCCTGCTCGAGGCGATCGACGACCGTGAGGGCCTGATCCTCCGTCTTCGCTTCGGGCTCGACGGCCAGGAGCCGCTGACGCTCAAGCAGATCGCCGACGAGATCGGGATCTCGCGCGAACGTGTCCGCCAGATCTGCGACGAGGCGCTCACGCGTCTGAACGCGCAGCTGACCGACGACAAGCCCTCGCGGTTCTTCCGCGAGAACCGGCGCGCGGGAGTGGATCCCCTCGAAAGCATCGACTTGGAGGAGAGCGCCCGCCGACGCCTGCGTCTGCGCCGGTCTCCTGCCCGTCACGCGGCCGGGTAGGGACCCGCACGATTGGCTACGATCGGTCTATGCATGACCGATTCCTGACACGGGTGCTCGCCGCCATGGTCGCGGTGGTGTTTGCCGCCCCCGCCCTCGGCGATGAGTTCGTCGACCGCGTGAACGAGCGGTTCGCCAAGATCGCGCTCAACGAGCGGGCCGATTTGGTGCTGCTTCCTGCGCTCGCGGGGCTAGAGAGCCCGCCGCTCGGCGCGGAGACGCGTTTGAAGGCGTCGCTCGCGCACACGGGCTCGCCCAACTGGGAGGCCGCCTCGCGGTGGGCGGCGTCGGAGTCGCAGCAGGCGGTCCTGCAGGCCGCGAGCGAGATCACGCAGGAGCAGGACCCGCTCCGGGCGATGGTCTTCGCCCAGCCCTATGGGATCGAGGCCCTCATTGAAGAGGACGGCTCGCTTCCGCTGATCGAAGCCGGGCTGTACACCGACCTCGGTGATCCGCCGCTACTCGCGGCCGCGAAGCACGGGTACCTCTCGAAACTCGATGAAGCGATCTGTCTGGCGCATGTGGAGGCGACGCGCCTCGCGGCAGAGGGCCAGACAGTCGAAGCGTGCCGAGTGCTCGCGGACTGGATCCTCGTCGGACGGCAGATGGCGGACCGCTCCTTCTATGAGGAGTCGGCGTGGGGGCTTCAGGCGATCGTCGAACTCCAGGAACGCATCAGGGACGTGCTGTACGAGGATTGGCGAACGGGGCGCCCGGCCGCCGGCTCGGCGGAGATCGAGGAACTCATCAACCGACTCGATGAGCACGACGGATATCTGTCGCTCGACCGCATGCCCCTGCCCACCGCGGATCTCGTTGGCGCTGACCAGCTGTTCGCGATGACCGTGAAGTACCGTGGCGAGGCCGACCCCGCCGTCTTCGCGCCGACGCTCGCCCGACTTGCGTCTTCGGATCGCCCGCTGCGCCTGTTCGCGGAGGCGGCGAAGTGGCGCGACGCAGCCGAGCGCCACGCCAACTGGTTCGACACCGACGAGGCGATCAAGGGTGTGTCGGCGGACTTCGAGTTTCGTTGGACGCGCTCGTGGCACGACCCCGCGATGAAGCGTCCTTTCTACTACGCGCGTCTCGCAGCGAATCCGAACGAGTGGGCCCTGGTGCTCGCCGCCGTGCCTGACATGCGCACGCTGATCAACCTGCGACAGCTCGCTCGTACCGAGTCGCGCGGCACGACGCATGCGCTCGGGTTGCTCGCGTTCCACTTCGACAATCGCCTGTTCCCGCGCGACCTCTCGGGCGTCCGCCCGCGGTACGTCACGCAGATCACGGCCGATCCGTTCAACCCCGATCGTCTGCATGGGCGCATCCCACCGTTCCAGTACTTCGTGCCGATGCGCGATACCGCCGGCCGCTTCGGCCCTCGCGAGGACATTCAGCCGCACCAGGTCACGGTGATCGTCCCCTACGCCGACAACGTCGCGATACGCCTGCGGGACGACGAGTTCGTGATCTACTCGACGGGCGCCGACGGCGACGCCGACTGGGCCGACGAGGTGCAGAACACCGCCGACGCCCCCCCCGGGCGCGACTACCTCATCTGGCCGCCCGTGCTCTCGATCGTGCGCACGCACCTGCGGCAACAGGGCGGGGGCTGAGCGGGAATACGCCACCGGCGTCATGCGTTGGCGCTATCCCACACGATTGAGGACACCATGCCCGACGCGCACAAGCTCGTGATCATCGGTTCCGGACCCGCGGGCTGGACCGCCGCGATCTACGCCGCCAGAGCGAACCTCGACCCCGTCGTCTACGAGGGCATCCCCAAGCAGAACCCGGGGCCCGTCCTCCCCGGCGGGCAGCTCATGCTGACCACCGACGTCGAGAACTACCCGGGCTTCCCGGAAGGCATCGGCGGCCCGCAGATGATGGAACTCTTCCAGAAGCAAGCTGAACGCTTCGATGCCAAGGTCATCTCCGAAGACATCGAATCGGTCGACTTCACCTCGCGCCCGTTCAAGCTCAAGACGCACAAGGGCGAGGAAGTGCTCGCGCACGCCGTCATCATCGCGACGGGCGCGACAGCGAACTGGCTCGGGCTCGAGTCCGAGCTCCGCCTCGCGAAGGGCGGCGGCGGGGTTTCGGCGTGCGCGGTGTGCGACGGGGCGCTCCCGCTCTTCCGCAATCAGCCCCTCGCGGTCGTCGGCGGTGGCGACACCGCGATGGAGGAAGCGACCTACCTCACGAAGTTCGCATCGAAGGTCTACATCATCCACCGGCGCGACGAGCTGCGCGCCAGCAAGATCATGCAGGAGCGGTTCCTCTCGAAGCCCAACGCCGAAGTGCTGTGGAACAAGACGGTGGTCGATTGCCTCGCCGAACCCGGGCCGCACAACACCGAGCGCCTGCGGGCGGTCGTGCTCGAGGACACGAAGACGGGCGAGCGATCCGAGCTCGACGTGCGCGGCATGTTCGTCGCGATCGGGCACACGCCGGCGACCAAGTTCCTCCGGGGCTCCGGGCTCGACTTCGACGACGCGGGGTACATCAAGCTCGCGTCGCGACACTCAGCGACGAACATCGAAGGCGTGTTCGCCGCGGGCGATGTCGCCGACGCCGAGTACCGCCAAGCCATCACCGCAGCGGGCATGGGCTGCCAGGCGGCGCTCGACGCGGAGCGCTGGCTCGGCGCGCAGGGGCTGGCGTAGAACCAGCATCACCCGCTGCCGCTCAGCGCCGGGCCCGGCGTGACGCGAACGCACCGCGTGACGGCGAGGGACAGCACTTGGTGCGACCGGGCGATCTTTGGCATGCCCGCCCAAGTTGTTCGTGGTCAATACAACCGTTGCAACTCTCCCCTTTGCTTCACAATGTTCTTATAGTCCCATTGGATCTCGACAGCCTTCGCCAGCCACCGCTTCATGTCTTTGGCCACGATCTGGTCTGCCGACGTGACCGAGCCTCCGCGGCTTTGAAACTCCCCTGAGCTGCGAGCCCGTGATCATCGAACGACTGACCGCTCCAACAAAGCAGCCGGACGCGTTCCTTCAGCGCGCTATACCCAACAATGGTTTCCATCGAGAACCACACCGGGTGGTGCCACATCTTGCACTCGGCGACTTTCAGATGGCGATCGATGGAGGCGGAGAGCGCCTCATCCTTGACAGCCTGCGCCTCGTTGTAGGCGAATGTCGCATGGAATGGTCATGCGTGTTTCGCTCGGGGGCACAGCAGGATCGGGACAGTACTCTAGTTGAACGTTCTGAGTCTGCAATCGGTTTCTGGAGTATGGTGTTTCGAGTCTCTCTTGAGCGCGTTCTCACGCAGGCGGAACCGCCCCACCCCGGGCATGCTTGATGTGAGCCATGAGAAGCTCCTCCGTGTTCCCCGTAGCCTTGCAAACTACTCTCTCGTTGGGATGCGTCACCTGTGATCGCCCGCTCAGCACCCCTTCTTCTTCAGTCTCACCGACACGCCCTGCTGCATTGCAGTAGACGAAAGCCATATCGTTCTCGAAGGCACGCGTGATGCACAGCGAGTCGATGAGCAAGACCTCATCCTTCGCGACAGATTTCCGATACTCGGCTTCACGCGACAGTGACCAGTACGTAGGCGAGATCACGAGCTCCGCACCCAGCCGGCTCATCTCCCCAAACAAGAGTGGGAAGGCGATGTCCCAGCACATAGTCAAACCCACCATTCCGTACGTCGTTGGGAAGACGCATGCCGTTGCACCAGGTGTGACCAGAGCGCGTTCAGTCTCCCACAGGTTTACCTTGCGGTATGTCCCGGCGATACTTCCATCGCGGTTGATGTACACAGCCGCGTTAAAATGGGCGGGGCCTTCTTGAATCGTCCATGACCCAGGCACGATATCGATGCTGTACTTCACGGCGAGTGATTGAAAGAACGCCAGATAAGCCGGAGCGTTCGCGACGAACAGATGCTGCCCCTCAAGGGGGCCCGTGACCGCATCCTCTGGAAAGACGACGATCTGCGCCGCTTGCGTCGCTGCCTCGGCAACAAACTCCTCCATCCGACGCAGGTTCGTCTCCGGATCGCTTGGCGCAACATCGAACTGAACAACTCCGAGTCGTGCATCCATGTGTGGCACCTAGATCGGCATGCAAGGATCTCGCCGAGTGGCGGAGCCGAGCGGTGTGCCGTCACCGCTGATGATGCGAGGTCGTCCGTAACGCCAGACGGCGAACGAAACGTGAGGAATCGTCAACTTGTACGATAGGCTCAATCCGGGCTGAGCGGGATGCGATCCGCTCGACAGCACGACTCGCACAGGCGTCGCCTGGATTCTGTCGTACTGCCGCAATCGGGGTGGCAGAACTCCAGTTGCACTCTTCACCGCCCAGATCGGCCTCGGAGTCTGGAGATGCGGATTCTTGCTGCGCAGTGAAGCACCCCGGACCCGGGGGCCAGAGACGGGGAGGATTGGCCAAAGGAGCAATCGCCGCACTGTCATGACCACGGGCGATACAATCGTGCGATCTCGTCCACCGGGAGGGAGTTGGGCGACGGTCGTCCGGCACTCTTCGTGAATGGAGTCACGGACCGTCCGTGAGGGCGACAAGCGACTTTATCCTTGAGAACATCGAGCCCATTCTCCAAGAATGGGAAGACTTTGCACGCTCACTGTCGCCTGGCGACGACATGAGCGACCTGGCCCTGCGTGACGATGCCGAGTCGATCCTCCGTTCCGTTGTGCTCGATATGCAGACCCCTCAGAGCGTGGCAGAGCAACAGAGCAAGTCCAAGGGCCAAGGCGGGGCTGGCGGCGAAGTAAGCGAACGCTTGGACGACATGTCCGCTCGGCATGGAACCTCGCGGTTCGTGTCGGGGTCTAACATCGACGAGGTTGTTTCCGAATACCGAGCCCTGCGCGCGAGCGTGCTGCGGCTGTGGGCGGAGAGCAGTCAGGCTCCGCAGTCCAACCCGGATGTCGAAGACAGGATGCGCTTCCAGGAGGCAATCGACCAGTCGCTCGCCCACGTCGTGATGAGCTACTCCCGGCGTGTCGATCAGTCACGCAAGATTTTTCTCGCGATTCTCGCCCACGATCTCCGTAGCCCGCTGGCCGCCATCAAGATCATGGCCCAAGTCATCAAGGGGCGGTACCGGGACGACCCGCAGAGCGCGGAAGAGCTGGGCTCAATCGAAGAGAGCGCGGATATGTGCGCCGCGCTCATCCAAGACCTGATGGACTTCGCCTCACCCGCCTTGGGAGGGAAACTCTCGATCAAAGCCTCGCTCGTGGATCTCAGGGGTTTGGCGTTGGGCGTGCTTGACGAGATGAGAGCGAGCCACGCCGGGGGGGATGTGACATTCAACTGCCGCGGCGATGTGAAGTGCATGTGCGACGGGCCGCGGATGCGGCAGGTTCTGTCCAATCTGCTGGGCAATGCGCTCACGTACGGCGCTCGTGGGGAGGATGTGGAGCTCTCGATGAGTTCAGACCGGAATGAGGTCGTGTTCTCGGTCCGCAACCAGGGGCCGCCGATCCCTCCGGAGCTGTTGCCAAGGGTGTTCAACCCGTTGGTGCGCGACCCGTCGGACGACGCGTCCAATCGCCGCCGTGCGGGTGGCTTGGGTTTGGGGCTGTTCATCGCTCGCGAGATCGTGACCGCTCACGACGGCGTCATCGAAGTCGCTTCGACCGCCGAAACCGGAACAGTCTTCTCTGTTCGCATTCCCCGCCCATTCGCAAGCATGCAACACGACGATGAGCCGACTCGAACGGAGCAGCCGGTTTCTGAGCAGCGATGAGATGCTGATCAGCCCATCGCCAATGCTCTGGGCATGCGCGGCATGCTCTGGCGACTCAACGCCCCCCCCCCTGCTTCATACGCCAGACGGTCTTGTGTTGACGGAGCCTTGGGCCCGGCCTATTATTCCACTTGTGGATCATCGGAGCCCCGCATGAGCCTCAACTTCATTCTGCTCGGCCTGCTCCGCCAGCCCGCCAGCGGCAAGGACCTCAAGGGCTGGTTCACGCGCGCGTTCCATCATTTCTGGGCCGCCGAGCCGAGCCAGATCTACAGGACACTCGCGCAGCTTGAGGAGCGTGATCTGGTTTCGGGCGAGAAACGCTCGTCGGGCAAGGGCCCGCCGCAACGCATCTACAGCACCACGCCAGCCGGTCGAGCACGCCTGTGCGCTTGGCTCCGTGATGGCCCGTTGATGAGCGACACACGACAGTCTCAGCTTGCGCAGATCCTGTTCCTTGCCGAGCTTTCCGTGGAAGACCGCGAGCAGTTCTTGCGGGCGCTCCGCGACGAGTACCGAGCCCGGCTCAACGAGTTGCGCGACGTGGCGGCGCGTGTCGATGACAACGCCGATCCGAGCACCGCGCCGAGCGACGAGGAGTTCTTCCGCCGCTTGACCGTTGATGCGGGCATTCAACAGTACGAATCCTGGATCCGCTGGGTTGATCGCGCACTTGCGATGCACAGCACCTGGTCCACTCGCCATCAAACCGTGAGAAAGAACGACTCCCCTGCTACTTCGCGAGGAGAAGGGCCATGAGCAAGAGAAGAATCATCATCGTATCTGGTGCCGCAATAATCTCGGGTGCCGTCATCATTTCCGCGGGGGCCGTACGCCAAGCCGGGCAGCCGAACGACGATCAAGCGCCGATCAGCGGCGCCGAGTCACGCGAACGGTTCTCCCCCGAACAGCTGATGGGCGACCTCGGCCAGCAGCTCGTCGGCGGGCTCGAAGCGACCCCGGGCTGCCTCGGAGCCGAGGCGGCGTCGTTTGCGTCTGGCAAGCTCGCGATCTTCGGCTGGTTCGAGGACAAGGAAGCCGCACTGCGGTGGCACGCAAGCGAGGTACACAAGCAGGTCTCGCAGCGGTTCTCGGGCGGCCGGACGATGGACAACATCCCGATGGAGCATGTGCGCGATGACGTGCCGCTCATGGTGATCGCGTCGGTCGTGATGGAGCCTGTCGAGGGAGGCATGCCGCGGGTAAAGTTCGGCATCGAGGTCTACGAGCCGATGCCCGGAGGCTTCTCGTTCCAGGGCGGGGCGTTCTCACCGCCTGGATTTCAGGAGCTGATGGCCACGATCCGCGAGGAGGCAGAGGATTGAACTGTGATGACGGAACGCGTTTGCGCGTCCATTATCTATGATGGGCCCCACGCTTGTGGAGACATCCGCCGCAGTCAATCGGGGCGAGAGGATTCGAACCTCCGACCTTCTGACCCCCAGTCAGACGCGCTAACCAAGCTGCGCTACGCCCCGTGAAGGTGGGAGGATAGGCCGGGCCCGGGCGCGCCGCCCCGGGGCAGCCCCGCCCGGTGGGATCTGCTGGCGCCGGTGGCGCCCCCACTCTGGTGCGGCGGCCGCTGTGCCCGGTCGCGCTCCCTGGATCCGCCGCGAGGAACGGCCACTACGCGCCGGGCCGATCCACGTGCTGATCGAGGAGGATCACGTTCCCGTCCGGGTCCGTCACGACCACGTTGGCGGGCCGGTCGTCGATTCGTCGGCCTCGGTCACCGGCTTGATGCCCTGGGCCTTCAGGCGGCGTTGGATCTCGCGGACGTCATCAAACGTGCTGAGCGTGTTGCACGCCCGGTCCCATCCCGGGTTGAAGGTCAGGATGTTCCCTTCGAACATGCCCTGGAAGAGCCCGATGGTGGCGGTGTCGTTCTGCATGATGGAGTAGTGCTCACCGTCACCACCGACGGCGGAAAAGCCGAGTTTCTCGTAGAACGCCCGTGACGCGGCGAGGTCCTTGACCGCGAGCGAGACCGAGAAGTTGCCGAGGGTCATCGGTGTCCTTTCGTCGGGGCAAAGGCCGAGCATACCGCTTGTGCGCACCGCTCCGGGTGATCGCGGCTAGCCTCTGGCATGCCGAGCCTCCTCATCACCAACGCGCGCGTCATCGATCCCGCGTCCGGGCGCGACGGGGTCGCCGACGTCGCGATCGAGAACGGGCGGATCGCCGTGATCGATGCCGGGCTCGACCGCTCGCCCGCGGGCGAGGTGATCGAGGGTGAGGGCTGCATCCTGACGCCCGGGCTGATCGACCCGCACGTGCACCTTCGCGAGCCCGGTGGCGAGCACAAGGCGACGATCGCGGGCGGCGCACAAGCGGCGGTCCAAGGCGGATTCACGGCCGTCTGCTGCATGCCCAACACGACGCCTGCGATCGACTCCCTTGAAACGCTTCGCTTTGTCGCGTCGCGTGCGCGCACTTCGGCGTGTCGCGTGTTCGCGGTCGCCGCCGCGACAGTCGGGCGCAAGGGGACGCAGCTCGCGCCGATCTGGGCGCTGGCGCAGGCGGGGGCCGTGGGATTCTCCGACGACGGCGACGTGGTCGAATCCGAGACGGTGATGGCGGGCGCGCTCGCCGCGACGGCCCACACCGGGCGTGCATTCATGCAGCACTGCCAAGACCCGGCGATGACACGCGGCGCTTCGATGCACGCGGGCGAGGTGCAGGTGCGCCAAGGCCTGATCGGCTGGGCGCGGGAGGCGGAGACCTCGATCATCGAGCGCGATGTGCGCCTGAACCGCGCCATCGGATGCCGGTATCACGTGCAGCACCTCTCCTGCGCCGAATCGGTGGAGATCGTGCGCCGTGCGCGTGCCGCGGGGCTTCCGGTGTCAGCCGAGGCGTCGCCGCACCACCTGCTCCTGACACACGAGGCGTGCGAGGGCTTTGAGACCAACGCGAAGATGAACCCGCCGCTGCGCGAGGCGCGCGATATCGAGGCGCTCCGCGCGGGCGTCGCCGACGGCACGATCACCGTGCTCGCGACCGACCACGCGCCGCACGCGCTGCACGAGAAGGAGATGCCCTTCGAAGCGGCGCCCTTCGGGATCGTCGGACTCGAAACCGCGCTCCCGCTCTACCGGGAGGCGCTCGTGGACTCCGGAGCCATCGCCTGGCCGCGCCTGATCGAACTCATGACGATCGAGGCCGCCCGGCTTTGCGGGCTCGACGCGATGGGCCTGGGACGCCTCGCGGTCGGTGGACCGGCGGACGTCACGCTCATCGACCCCGACGCCGAGTGGACCATCTCCGACGAGACGTTCGCGGATCGGGCGGGCAACTCGCCATTCGTCGGACGGCGGTGTCGCGGTCGGGCGGTGCTCACCGTGGTTGGAGGTGACGTGCGCCACAGGTCCCTCGCTCGCGCGGAGGCGTGACGAGTGTCGCGTCGCGTCAGCGACGCGATCAGCATCCGGACTGGTATGCACGGTGCGTCCGGGGTAGTAGCCCGGCCGACGCCACCG
Organism: Phycisphaerae bacterium; assembly: GCA_030429485.1. GTDB lineage: Bacteria > Planctomycetota > Phycisphaerae > Phycisphaerales > UBA1924 > JAUIFD01. Next base: position 10,357 of record JAUIFD010000124.1, read on the forward strand.
GAGACTCTGTGGAGGCCATGAAGAAGCGCATCCAGCGGGCGAGGCGGGCCCTCGCGGCATGCGTGCAACGATCAGGGGAGGCGCCATGACCGAGCGTGACGATCATCCGCAAGATCAGACGCCCGAGGAGGCCGCCGACGAGTTGATCGGGCATGCGCTGCTCGCACAGATACACGACGACGTCGCGCATCACGCGTTGGGGGTTGCTCGCCGCGGCGATCGTCATTGCGGCGAACGCTCTCCTGCTCATCGGTCCATCCCGCCACTCCGCGGTGGCGCAGGTGCAGCTCGCGATCGACTCACTCCGAGCGTCCGGCACCCAGCGCTACGAGGCGCGGTTCGACAGGGGCCCGGCTGCTGCAAGTGGTCGCCCCGACGCCGTGGTCGACATGCGCGCGCCGGACCTGCTCGTCGTGCAGCATCGCCCGCCCTGGGAATCGGGGCCTGTGGTCGTCGGGCGTGA
>JAUIFD010000125.1 GCA_030429485.1 Phycisphaerae bacterium
GCTCCACGGCACGCCGCTCGCGCCCCGCCCGGCGCACCGCGTCGCGGCACTTGTTGGAGACGATCCGGAACGCCCACCCTCGGAACATCGCCGGATCTTGCAGCGTCCTGAGCCGACGCGCGATCGCACCCCACGCCTCCTGCACAGCGTCCGGGGCGTCCGCCGCCCCCCCGAGCAGCCGCTCGGCAAACGCCACGAACCGCCCGTGCCACATCCGGACGAGCTCGCCCAGCGCCTCCGCGTCGCCGTCCTGCGATCGGATCACGAGCAGCTCACTCAGGATGTCGTCCGGGGTCCTGGGCATGGTTCACCGGATTCAAGTCGCTACCGGGGCAGGTGGGGTTCGGTCGTTCCAGTTCCCCGCGGCCTCCCCGGGGTTCGGGTTCTAGACTCCCCGATGCGTCGTTTGCTCGCTGTTGTTCTGGTCTTGGCCGCCTCGGGGGCGTTCTACGCCTTCGCGATCGTGCCGAATCTCGCGCCCAAGCGGTTCGCGGAGGTCGAGCCCGGGGTGCTGTACCGCTCCGGCGAGGGCTCGCCCGCAGCGGTGCGGCACGTGGTCGAGGCCAATCAGATCAAGACGATCGTCGACCTGGGCGCCCACGAGCCGGACTCGTTCGAGGAGGAGCTCGCCGAGCGCACCGCCAACGCCCTCGGCGTGCGGCGCGTTCGCCTCAACCTCTATGGCGATGCCCAGGGTGATCCAAACGACTACCTCCGCGCCCTGCGCATCGCGAACGACCCCGCGAATCAACCGGTGCTCGTGCATTGCGGCGCGGGCGCGCAGCGGACCGGGTGCTTCGTCGCGCTGCAGCGCAACATCGTGGATGGTTGGGCGCTCGACGACGCGTACTTCGAAGCGACTCAGCACGGGCACGATCCGGATGATCCTGGTTCGCACGTTCGAGAGATGCTCGACCTGTGGGCCGCCCCGATCGCGGACGCCTATCGCAACGGGACGGACGTGGCCGGGTGGCCGCCGGAGTCGGCGTCCGAAGGCCCATGATTCGCGAACGCACGCCGCGCTCCGCGTGGCGTGACGTGCTGATCATCGCGGCAGCTTGGGCCTTGGTCTGCCTCCCGCGCCTGGGGTCGGGCGGGTTTACCGATACCGAAGGGCACCGCGTGATCCCGGGGTGGGAGCTCGCCGACGCTGTGCGCGCACCGGATGTCGCTCCCGATCCGTTCGTGCCGCGCATGTTCGGTCGGGCCTACATGCGCAAGCCGCAGGGCATGACGTGGGCGATTGCACTTTCCGGGTGGATGTGTGGCGAGAGCGAGCTCTCCGCCCGGCTTGTGTCCGCGGTCTCGCTGCTTGTGCTGGCGGTGGGATCGTGGTGGTTTGCGAGTTCGTGGTTCGGCGAGCGCCGGGCGTTGGCGGGGGGGCTCGCGGTCTTGTTGATGCCAACGTTCTGGCCGATCGCGCGTGCCGCGGAGATCGAGATGCTGATGATCGCGGGCGCGGGACTCGGCGCGCTCGGGATCATGGACCTGCTTACGCGCGCGCACGAACAGGGGCGAGGGCGCGATTGGCTCTCCGCCACCGTCGCGGCGGTCGGCATCGTGGTCGCGGTGCTCGCGAAGGGCCCGGCAGCGCTGCCAGTCTTCGGCGGCGCGGTGCTGGGGCCGATCGTTGTCGCGAGGAGCGTGCGCCCGTTGCTTCGCGCCCCCCTTCTCGCGACGCTCGGCGGCGCGGGCGCGGCTCTGGGTGTGCTCGCGATCGTGACCGCGCGCCGCGTCGGCGCACTCGGCGAAACGCCGATCACGCAGAGCCCCGGCGAGTTCCTGTGGTCGTCGGGCTTGGCGACGCTGGTGATCCCGTTCGCGGCGTTTGCGATGGGGCTGCCCGCCTCGCTCGCGCTGCTGTTCCCGTGGGGTCCGGACGCGGCTCGCGAGCCGCAGCCCGTGGACGCGTGGCCCGACGGCGCACGCGAGCGTGCGCGCGCCCTCGCATGGTCGTTCTTGCTCGGCTCGGTGATCTTCGTTGTCGCGGGCGTATCCAACCCGCGCTACGCGCTTCCCCTTCTTGTATTCGTGCCCGGGCTTGTGGCGTACGTCACGGCCGGGCTCGATTCGGGGTTCCTGGCGAAGCGGCGCGCGATCGCGCGGGTGATGTCGCTTGGGCGCGCGCGGGTGTGGGTCCCCGTGCTGCTCGTGGGCGCGCTGGTGTGGTCGTTCGGGGTCGAGCCGGGCCGGCGGGCGACCTCCGGGCGCGACGCGGGCGTGCGCCTCGCCGAGCTGATGCCCGAAGGCGAGCGCGTGATCCTGCTCGCGAACGACTTGGTCGAGGCTCGTCCGGAGACGCTGCTTTATGCCAAGCGTGCTGCGGGCGAGCGCGGGTGCGAGCTCGATACCCGCTGGACACCCCTTGATGGAGAGGCGCTGGCCCGGGCAGCGGGCGCGGGTGTGCCGGTGGTGGTTGTGGCGCGCGACGACGCCGACTCGGACGAGGCAGCCCGGGTGATGGCCCTCGCGCCGACTGACGCGTGGCGCGAGCTTGGGCGGGGTACGGTGCACAAGTACGCGTTCATTGCGTACGCCTGGCGGCCAGGGGCCGAGCCGCGGTAACCTCGGCGCATGGCGAAGAAGCCGATCGCGAAGCCCGCTGCGAAACGGGGCACGAAGAACACAGCGAAGAAGACGCCTGCGAAACGCACCAAGGCAGGCGCCAATCGTGCTGCTTCCCTCAGCGCGCCGGAGACACTTGGCGGTCCGATCCAGGCGTTCTGTCGATCGCTCCCGGGTGCGACGGAAGACGTCAAGTGGGGCGCAGCACTCGTCTTCTCCGTCGACGGCAAGATGTTCCTGGTATGCCCGATCGAGGACCTGCGCCAGTACTGCTTCAACTGCGATGACGACGGGTTCGACCGCCTTGTCGAAGTCGACGGCATCATCCCCGCCCCGTACATGGCGCGCCTCGGTTGGGTGAAGGTCGAGAACCCCCGCGCCTTGAAGGCGTCCGAAGCCAAGCGCCTCATCCGCCGCAGCTACGACATCGCCGTCTCGAAACTCCCCAAGCGCCGCCAACAGGAACTCCGCGCCCCATGACGCCCCGCGTGCGGCGCTAGGTCTGAGCGCGTCGCGGCGTCAGGAGGATCAGCGCGCCCGCGACACCGGAGATCACGCTTGCGACGAGGATGCCGAGCTTGGCGCGATCGAGTTCGCTCGGGTCAGTAAATGCGAGGCCCGCGATGAACAGGGCCATGGTGAACCCGATGCCGGCGAGGCACCCCAGGCCCAGAATCTGTCGCCAGCTCACGCCGTCGGGCAGCGCCGCGAGCCCGAGTTTGACCGCGACGAAGCTGAGTGCCAGGATGCCGAGGGGTTTGCCGATCACGAGCCCCGCCACGATGCCGAGCACGGCCCTGTCGCTCGCCGCGGCGCCGAGCTCGGCGAGCGGCGCGGGCACGCCCGCGTTGGCGAGCGCGAACAGCGGCACCACCAGGAAGCTCACCCAGTGAAGCAGGGCGTGCTCCAGACGCCGAAGCGGCGATTCGACCGCGACGCACGCATCGTCGACGCCGAGCACGACGCTCTGATGGTTGGACGTGAGTTCGCCGCGCGCGTCGGGGGCTTGGCGGTCGTACCGGTCGGCCGCGTCGCGCAGATACGCGCCGAACGCCTCGGCCCTGCCGCGCCCGCGGATCGGGATCACGGCGGCGAGCGCGACGCCCGCCAGCGTCGCGTGCACACCCGACTTGAGCACGAAGTACCAGCAGATCAGGCCCGCGACGAGAAAGAACAGAAGCGACCGCACGCCGAGCCGCCCCGCCACGCCCGCGACGAGCACCACGCCGCTCGCGATCGCGAGCGATGAGGCATCGATCTTCTCCGTGTAGAACAGCGCGATGACGAGCAGTGCGCCGAGATCGTCCGCGATCGCGAGCGACGCCAGGAACACCCGTGCCGCCAGCGGCACGCGCGACCCGAGCAACGCGACCACGCCGAGCGCGAACGCGATGTCGGTCGCCATCGGCACGCCCCACCCGCGGATGCTGTCGTGCCCGAGGTTGATCGCCGCGTAGAGGGCCGCGGGGACGACCATGCCGCCGATCGCCGCCGCGAGGGGCAGCGCCGCTTTCCGCGGGCTTGAGAGCTCGCCCCTCAGAATCTCGCGTTTCACCTCGAGCCCGACGAGGAGGAAGAACAGCGCCATCAGCAGGTCGTTGATCCAGAGGATCAGCGCCTTCTCCAGCCCCCACGCGCCGACTCCCACCCGGACCTGCGTGTCCTGAAACAGGCTGAGGTACCCGGCGCTCCACGCCGAGTTCGCCCAGACCAGCGCGACGATCGCCGCGCCGAGCACGACGATCCCGCCCGCCGCCTCCAGACGCATGAAGCGATGGATCGGTGAGAGCACGGTATCGCTCGGCGCGGCATCCTTGCGCAACTCCTCAAACTTCTCGACCCCGCGCCCTGCCATGGCTTCCTCTCCTGACAGTCGCAGACTATTCGAGCCGCTCGAACCGGCGCGTCAGGGCTCGTTGGAGCTTTCCCGCGGCCTCGGCGATGACGGTGTAGATGTCGTCGCCCGTGGCCTCGACCGCGAGCGGAGTCATGCCCGCCGGTCGGGCCTCGATCGTGCACCGCCGGTCGTTGGGGCCCCGCTTCTCGGCGTTTTCATCGGCGACGCGCACGATCACCCGCGTCACCCGTTCGGGGAACCGCTCGAGGGCGCCTTCGACTTCCGTGCGGACGTGAGCGTCCACCGCGTCCGATCTCGCGAGGCCCGAGTACCCGATCTCGATCATCGTGAACTCCTGTGTCCCCTTTGACAAAGCACGCGGCCCATGGACCGCGTGCTCGGGGGAGTGCGTATGCGCCCGTTGGGCGATTTGTTCCACCCGCTAGAACGAAATCTTGTCCGTGCCAAGAGCGCCGTGGTCGCCCATGCCGCCCGAGCGCGGCTTGTCGGGCCCGCCGCCGAAGTCGTAGTTGTCGCCCCCGCCGCCCTCGGACCCGGAGGTGTCGCCCCACTGGGCGCGCTTGAGCGAGAGCCCGATCTTCCGCTCGACGGTGTCGACGCGGAGGATCTTGACGTCGACCTCGTCGCCCGACTTCACGACATCCTGCGGGTTCTCGACCTTGTGGTCAGCGAGCTCCGAGATGTGGAGCAGGCCCTCGAGATCGTCCTCGAGCTCGACGAACACGCCGAAGTTGGTGATCTTCGTGATGTGCCCGCGGACGACCATGCCCGGCTTGTACGCGCCGGGGATCGCCTCGACCCACGGGTCCTCGGTGAGCTGCTTGAGGCCGAGGGAGATGCGCTGCTTCTCCTGATCGACCTCAAGGATGACGCACTGGAGCACGTCGCCCTTCTTGACCATCTCGTTGGGGTGCGTGATCTTCTTGGTCCACGACATGTCGGTGACGTGGAGCAAGCCGTCGATGCCCGGCTCGATCTCGACGAACGCGCCGTAGTTGGCGAGGTTGCGCACCTCGCCCTCGATGACGGTCCCGGGGGGGTACTTCTCGCCGACGAGCTCCCACGGGTTGACCTCGGTCTGCTTCATGCCGAGCGAGATCTCCTGCTTGTTCTTGTCGATCTCCAGCACGACGACGTCCACGTTCTGCCCGACGTCGACGACCTCGGACGGGTGGTTGATGCGCCGAGTCCACGACATCTCGGAGATGTGAACGAGGCCTTCGACGCCGTCCTCGATGCGGACGAATGCGCCGTAGGACATGATGGAGACGACCTCGCCCGAAAGGCGGGAGCCAACGGGGTACTTCGCCTCGATCGCTTCCCAGGGGCTCGACTCCTTCTGCTTGAGTCCGAGCGCGATCTTCTCCTTCTCGTAGTCGATGTTGAGGATCTTGACTTCGAGCTTCTGATCGACCTTGACCATCTCGGAGGGGTGGTTGACCCGTCCCCACGACATGTCGGTGATGTGGAGCAGACCGTCGATCCCGCCGAGGTCGACGAACACGCCGAAGTCGGCGATGTTCTTGATCGTGCCTTCGACGATGTCGCCTTCCTTGATCGTCTCGAGCAGACGGCTCTTGGCAGCGGCGCGCTCTTCCTCGATGAGCTTGCGCCGGGAGATGACGATGTTGCGGCGCTCGGTATCGATCTTGAGGATCTGCGCACGGATGCGACGCCCGATGAACTCGCCGATGTCGTGCGGGCGGCGGATATCCACCTGCGACGCGGGCAAGAACACGGGCACGCCGATATCGACGAGCAGCCCGCCCTTGATCTTCCGCATGACGGTGCCCTCGACCTCGTCGCCCTCGGCGGTGGTGTCGATGAGGCGCTGCCAGTTGATGAGGCGCTCGGCCTTGCGGCGCGAGAGCTGGATCACCCCGCCCTCACCCTCGAGCGACTCCAGCAGCACGTCGATCGTGTCGCCGACACGGATCTCCATGCCCTGGAACTCCTCCTTGTGGATGAGCCCCTCGCTCTTGAGCCCGACCTCGACGACCACGTCGTCGCCGGCCATCCCGATGATCTTGCCCTTGATCAGCTTGCCCGGCTGGAGCTGCTCGACGTCGTCGCCGAGCAGGGTGTCCATGTTGATTCCCTCGTCGCTCCGATCGAGCCCGGCAAGGAGCTCCTCGGCATCGGCGTCCGTCACGCCCAACGAGGCGATCAGCGTCTCATCGATCATGTGTTTCGTTCTCGCTTCCGGATCGTCGGCTCGCTCGGGCTGGTCGCGGTCCCGGCTCCGACATCCATCACCCGTCAAACCAACGGGAGGCCCCCAGGGGGCGGTTTCAGGCTTCAACGTCTGCCGCGCCGAGGCACGCGCCTCCGGCCGCGGATCGACCGGAGAAGTCTAGGCGTCGGTCACGAACGTCACGCCGGATGACTTGGGTCGGCCGCGTGCTCTCAGTCCCACCCACCAAGGTCCAATACGAGTCGCCCGGGCTCGGTCTGCCACGGCATCATGCGCCGGGGCCAAGCGGTGCGCGAGCCGTCGGCGTGGATGCGCTCAAGCCCGATCCGGAGCAGGCCGTCCTCGCCGATGGCTTCGGCGGGGATCGGGATATGCACCGCCCAGCGGTCGTCCCGCACGGAGACGGGCACCGTGTCCGGCAGCAGGTCGTCGAGCGCGAGCTTCTCGTCGCGCAGGTCGCCGCTCTCGCTCAGGCGGATCAACGCCTGCGCCCGGCGGAATGGGCCAACCCATACGCGCACCGCCTCCTGGGCTGGGGCTTCTGTCAGCGGCACACCTTCGCTGGCAGGGTCGGCCTCCGTTGCGGTCTGGTTTGGCTGGGTGTTGTCTCTGAAGCACTCGACATACAGCGTCCACAGGCCGCGATCACGGTAGAGCATGGCGCCGGTCTCACGTCCGACGGGGAGCGCGCCCGCGTCCGGATCGGAGTTGAGCCAGGCTCTCATCGACCAGTCGTTGAGAAGGGGGCCGAGGCGGGCGCCCGGCGGTCGTACCACGGGCGGGCTGGGTGCGAGCAGCGCGTCGCCGCGCCACTCGCCGACGCCCGTGACCACGGTTGTCTCGAGGCGCGGGTCGCGCGGCGGGAGTTCCACACGCTGAGCGGCCCAGGGCCCGATCGCGGCGAGTTCTGGTGGCTCGCGATCGCCGCCGAGGCGCACCCACATCAACTGCTCCTCGGCGCTCAGGTTGGCGATGCCCGCGACGCCGATGGGCAGCTGCTCGGCGTCGGCGGCGCCCGCGTCGTCGATCACCCACGCGGTGCCGCTCGCCATCCCTCGCATAAAGGCGTGAGCGGCGCGCTCGCGAGACTCGGCGGTCCCGTCTTCCGCGAGGAGCCCAGCGAGCAGGGCATCGAGGGCGATGGCGTCCTCACGCCATGCGGGTGCGACCGCCCCCGCACCGAAGTCGACCGTGCGCGTCAGCGCGGCGACGAGATCGCGCTGCAGGGTCTGATCGTCCTCCCACAAGCGGGCGAGCGCGACCTGCCACTTGCCCGCTCGCTGCGCCGCGAACGCGTCGAGGACACCGGACTCGCTCGGCCCGACGCCGGGCACGCCGAGCCACGCTCCGGGCGAGGCGGGAGTGGTGGGCTGCCAGTCGTCGTCGCGCGGCTCAAGCCCGCGCGACGCGAGGGCGGCGCGCCATCGGCGGACCGGCGAGCGGCGCTCGGGCTCCAGGAGGCGCTCGGCGAGGGGGCCGCTCAGGCGCGCACTCGCGGGGCGTTCCCACGCGCCCCACTCGGCGCCCGTCGGCGCGATCGAGCGCGGGTCGGGCAGCCAACGCACTTCATGGCGTTCGCCCTCGATCCACACGCCGAGCCCGACAGCGTCGATCGGCATGGGCGCGATGATCGCCCAAAATCCGGTGACGCCAGCGAGGGGCTCGTCGCTCGCTCGAGTGGCGTGCCACTCGCCCTCCGGCGCGAGCCACTCGGACCCGGCCGGCAGCGGGTCGAGCCCGATCCACCAGAGCGACGCGTCGAGCACGCGGGAATCGTCGAGCTGCGCCTGCACGCGTGCGTCGGAGGGGATGCGTCCGCGCACGTCCACCGGGAGCACCATCGTGCGCCCGGCGAACGCCTCGATCTGTTCGGGGCGTGGGTCGACTTCGAATCGCCCGCTCGCCGAGCGATGGTCGGGGGTCGGGGTGTCGGCTCGGTCTCCGCCAGGATTCGAGGCGCATCCAGCGAGGAGGCACGCACAGCCCACCACCAGCCGCGACCCAAAGCGGCGAGGGCGCCCCTTGCGGGCGTGCGGGTCGCGGGTCATCCTCTTGGGGCGGGGAGCTCCCACGCCGGGAGCGTACACAAACGCACCCGGAGGGTTCCCATGCCGCCACTGGTCAGGGGTTGCGTTGCCGAGTTTCTCGGCACGTTCGCGCTGGTCTTCTTTGGCGCCGGGTCGATGGTGATCGCGGGCGCTGGCGATGGCGACCTGCTCACGGTCGCGCTCGCGCACGGCCTTGCACTGGTCGTGTTTGTCGCGGGGTGTCTGCATCTCTCGGGCTCGCAGTTCAATCCGGCGGTGTCGACCGCGCTGGCGCTCTTCGGGCATCAGGCTTGGTCGCGGTGCGCCGCGTTCGTTCGCGTCCGCGTGCGCAGCCGCCATGCTCGTGCTCCTGCTCGGACGCGAGAGGACCGACCCGGTCCTGCTCGGCGCGACGCTCGGCTCGCTCAGCGGCGTGGAAGGGCCCGCCGACCTCGTTCCGCTGTTCACACTCGAACTTCTTCAAACCTTCGCGCTGATGCTGGTCATCCTCCTCTGCATCGTCTCCGGCAGGGCGCGCCCGTTCGCCGGGCCGGTGGTCGGGTGCACGGTGATCGTCTGCATCCTTGCGTTCGGCCCGCTGACCGGCTCATCGATGAACCCCGCACGCACGTTCGGCCCGATGCTCTACCACTTTGACGCACACGCGGCGTCGTGGTGGGTGTACTTCGTCGCACCGGTGCTCGGTGCTGCGGGGGCGGGGGCGGTGTATCGGTTTGTGCTGGAGGAACGCGGGATCGCTGCGGAGTAGAAGCAAGCCCCCTCCGCCTCGCAAAGCCTCGGCACCTCCCCCGCCGAGCCAGGGGAGGAGGCGGGACCGGCGCGTGTGGGCTACGCCTTCGCCGGCGCCACGACCCCTCGGCACTCGCCGAAGCCGATGCGTCGGAAGCCTTCACGCTCGCAGTACGCCTTGAGGATCACCTCGTCGCCGTCTTCGAGAAACTTGCGTGCCTCGCCGGTGGGCAGCTCGATCGGCGTGCGCTGCGTGCCGGGGACGATCTTGGGCTTGCCGCCGGAGCCGGGGGGGGTGGGGTCGGTGCCCCATGGGTCGCCGTCCCACGTGAGTTCGAGCAGGCACCCTCGGGCGTCGCGCGTCGGTCCGGAGATGGTGCCCGAGGCCATGAGATCGCCGGGCTGAAGGTTGCACCCGTTGGAGGCGTGGTGGGTGAGCATCTGGGCGATGGTCCAGTACATGTGCTTGAAGCTGCCGCGCGAGAGGCGGACGGGGGCGAGGTCTTGCGTGCGCATCTGTGCGCTCGAGAGCCAGGCCTCGACAGTGATGTCGATACCGCCGTGCTCGCGGTTGGCGGGTGAGTCGAGGTAGGGCAGCGGCTGCGGATCGCCCGCCGCCCGTTCGAACGCGGGGCAACGGAAGGGCGCGAGCGCCTCCATCGTGACGATGAACGGCGAAACGGTGGTGGCGAAGCTCTTGGCGAGGAACGGGCCGAGTGGCTGGTATTCCCACTTCTGGATATCGCGCGCGGACCAGTCGTTAACGAGCGAGAGTCCCAGGACGTGATCCTCCGCGTCCTCGATGGGGATCGGCTCGCCGAGTGTGTTGCCGCGTCCAACGACCCATCCCATCTCGAGCTCGTAGTCGAGCATCTTGCACGGGCCGAAGGAGGGGGAGCCTCCTTCTTCGGTCGGGGCTTGCTGCCCGATGGGGCGGCGGACATCCGTGCCGGAGGGCACGATGCTCGACACGCGTCCGTGGTACCCGATGGGGATGTGCTTGTAGTTGGGGAGCAGCGGGTTGTCGGGGCGAAACATCGAGCCGACGTTGGTGGCGTGGTGGATGGAGGCGTAGAAGTCGGTGTAATCGGTGGTGTCGATCGCGGAGTCTTCGTGACGTGGACCCGCGCCGCGGGCGATCGGGAGCAGCATGGCTCGATTGATCGGGAAGAGCGATTTGCGAAGGACCGGCTCGGCCCTTGAGCCTCTGCGCAGGGCGCCGGAGATGGCGCGACGCACGGCAGCCTTCTGTTCCGTGGTGAAGGCTGAAAGATCGCGCTGCCCGCGCATCCATCCAGATGCGCCGCTTTGGGCGAGCTGCGCACCATACCCGGCGTGGTCCGCTGCGGCCTGGAGCGCGGTATGGTGCG
>JAUIFD010000126.1 GCA_030429485.1 Phycisphaerae bacterium
ACGAGATGTGGAGCCCACCGCCATCCACACCCGCGGTGTTGGAGGTGATCGACGACCCGGTGAGGTCGAGCGTGCCGCCCGAGTTGAAGAGGCCACCGCCGTCGGCGGTCGCGTCGTTCGACGTGAAACTCGCGTCGGCGTCGAGCGTGCCGCCCGAGACATACGCGCCGGCCCCGTCCGACGCCGTGTTCCCGGAAATGGTGGTGTTGGTGACGGTCAGCGTGCCAGCGCTCACCCACAGCCCGCCGCCCACGGTGGCGTTGTTCGCGGAGATGGACCCTCCGGTGATCGACGGCGTGCCGCCGTTGACAACCGCGACCCCGCCTCCGTCTAGGGCGCTATTGGCCGAGATCGTGGAGTTGGTGATGGTGACGTTGGAAGTGTTGGAGAAGATCCCACCGCCCGAAGCGCCCGCGTCGTTGCCCGAGATGGTGACGCCGGAGATCGTGGGCGAGCCACCGATGGCGAGGATGCCGCCGCCGTTGACCTGCGCGCTGTTCCCAGAGATGGTGACGTTGGAGATCGTGAGGCTGGAGTTCTCGAGGTAGATGCCGCCGCCTTGGCGCTGCGCGGACGTGCCGCCCGAAGCGTCGCCGTCCTCAATCGTGAAGCCGTCCAACAAGGCCTGGTTATTCACACCCACGCCCATCACGACGTGGTACGCGCCGCCCGAGCCGGTATCGCCCGAGAGGATGGTCGGGTGCGAGCCCGGATTGCGCTGGGAAGCCTGCGTCTCGTCGCCCCGGAAACCACCCAGCACATCCACGCCCGACGTGAGCGAGAACGTGTCCGCGCGATTCGACCCGGGCGTATAGGTGCCCTCCGCGACCCAGATCTCGTCATTCGCGGTCGCGACGCCCAAGGCGCTCTGGAGCGAGTTGAACGCGTTGGCCCACGTCGCGCCGTTGTTCGACCCGGCAGCGTCGATGTCCACGAAGAACGTCGCGAGCAGTTTGCGGGGCTCAAGCCCCTCGACCACGGCCCGTCCGGCGGATCGCGACAGTCGCTCGGCGGAACCGGGCCCTTTGATCGGAGAATAGTCGGGTGTGCGCATGCGGAGCTCCCCTTTGAGTACCACCAATGTGCGCGACAGGAGGCGCACGCGGGTCAAGCTCCAGCCTACAGGCGCGCAAGTCCTGACCACAATCGCGATTCGGGCGGCCTCGGCCACCGCCCTCCTGCGCCTTCCCGTTTGCAACGCCCGGTGCCCGGGGGTAGATTCGCGGTGAGGTGGGCGGTGGTGCTCATAAGGCCGCCGGTCCCGCGCTGCCCGGCGCCGTTCGGCCTGGCTGAGGAGCAGCTGCAGTGAAGATCAACCCGATCATGCTCGTGGTTTCCGTGGTCCTGGGCGTCCTCGCGATGCTCTTGGGGTTCTTCTACCTCTCCGCCAACCGCGACGCGGTTGCGGCACAGAACACCCAGCAGGCCCAGACCGAACGCTCGGTCGAGATCCTCACCGTCAAGCGTGAGCTTCCAGCCGATCACAAGATCAACCCGGAGCAGGACCTCCAGGTCACCGCGGTCCCCGCCACCACCTACGGCGAGTTCGCGCAGCAGGCGGTCAAGGCCTCCGAGCGCGAGGTCATACGCGGGAAGCTCACCGGCTCGGCGGTGCCCATGGGCGCTCCGCTCATGTACGCCCACTTGGCCGCGTCCAAGGACATCACCCTCGCCCCCGACCGCCGCGCCATCTCGATTGACGTATCGGGCGCCGACGCTCTGCAGGGCATCCTGATCCCGGGAGATCGCGTGGACATCATCGCGATCACCCCCAAGCAGCCCGAGCAGGACGTGCAGGCCGGTGTGCCCCTCGAAGACCAGTTCGGGGCGATCATGAACCGGGCGATCGAGGCGGGCATGGGCAAGGACGGGTTCGAGACGGAGATCATCCTGACCGAGGTCCGGGTGCTCGCCATCGGCGACTCCCTTTCCGGCACCCGCCGGTACCTCGTCGGGCGGGCGGGCGCCACCGGCGCCCGGGGCAACACGGTCACGCTCGACGTCTCCAAGGACGACGCGCTCAAGCTCGCCGCCATCGGCGGCACCACCCGTCTTCGCCTCGTCCTCTGCCCGCCGGAGCGCGACGAGGGCGACTCGCTCGATTCCGATACCGCCGGGTCGTTGGGTGGGTAAAGCGGCGCGCGAGAGGGGCCGGCGTTGAGGGTCGTCGTCCAGAACATGCTCAAGAACCAGCGGACCGTCGCCTACGAAGGGCAGGCGGGCTTCCGCATCGGACGCGACAAGGCGTGTGCCGTCTGCCTTGAGTCGACCGCCGCGGTCACCCGCATCCAGCCTGTGCATGCGGAGGTCGAGCGCGGCTCGGGCGGATGGGAGCTCCGCGTGCTCCCGGGCGCCGCGCCGCTCGTCGTCGATCAGCAGAAGGTGCCCGCGGGCAGCGCGGTCGTGCTCCGCCACGGCTCAGAGGTTCGCATCGAGCAGTTCCTCGTCACCCTCGACATGCAGGGCGAGGGACCCGTCTCCGAAACACCGGGGGCCGCGGACGTCAACCGCGTGCAGCAGGAGCTTCACACCGCGGTCGTGCGCCAGCTCGACCTGCGGCGTCAGGGGTCCTCCCTCCAAGCCAACCAAGGCACACTCGAACAGATCAACGCGATCATCGACGAGCTGATCAACACCGAGTTCAACGACCAGCTCTTTGGCAACGCGGCCGTCACCGAGCGCCTCCTGCTCATGGATACCCGCATCCGCCTGGTCGCCAAGCTCGCGTCGGCGGACCGCGTGGCCGACGACGAGGCGCCGCGAGAGGACCTGCCCGGCGTCAACAAGGGGCTCGAAGAACTCGCCGACGGGTTCGTCATGCGTCTCGCGCGCACGCTCGGGCTCTCCCTCGACGCGGACGCACTGCAGCGCGACATGGAGACCGTCGACGAGCGGTTCGAGCAGGTCGCGCCCCCGGCCCTCGCCGAGCTACCCAAGAACGTGCGGACCTACCTCGTGTCGCGGTACCTCAAGAAGGTGCTCAACGACATGATCTTTGGGCTGGGGCCGCTCCAGGACCTGCTCGACACGCCCAACATCTCCGAGATCATGATCATCTCGCCCGAGCTCGTGTACGTCGAGCGCTCGGGGCAAGTGGTCGAGTCCGATTCGAAGTTTCTGGGCGACGAGGCCCTGCTCAACGTCATCGAGCGCATCGTCGCGCCGCTGGGCCGACGCATCGATCGCTCGAGCCCGCTCGTCGACGCCCGCCTGAGCGACGGCTCGCGCGTCAACGCCGTCATCCCGCCGATCGCGCTCAAGGGCCCGTGCCTCACGATCCGGCGCTTCCCCAAACACCGCGTGACGATCGAGAGCCTGGTCAAGTGGCGATCGCTCCCGCGCGGCGCGGTCGCCCTGCTCGACGCCGCGGTGAAGATGCCCAAGAACATCCTCGTCGCCGGCGGCACCGGCTCGGGCAAGACGACCATGCTCAACGCCCTGAGCGTCATGATCCCCCACGACGATCGCATCGTCACGATCGAGGACGCCGCCGAGCTTCAGCTCCAGCAGGAGCACGTCGTCTCGCTCGAGACCAAGCCCCCCAACGTCGAGGGCAAGGGCGCGTACACGATCCGTGATCTCGTGAAGAACTCGCTCCGCATGCGCCCCGACCGCATCGTCGTCGGCGAGTGCCGCGGCGAGGAAGCGTTCGACATGCTCCAGGCCATGAACACCGGGCACGACGGCTCGATGACCACCATCCACTCCAACTCCGCCGCCGACGCGATCTCGCGCGTCGAGACCATGGTGCTGATGGCAGCCGACCTCCCCCTCGCGGCGGTCCGCCGCCAGATCGCCCAGGCGATCGACATCATCGTGTTTGTGGGGCGCCTCAAGGGCGGGCGACGCATGACCCTCCAGATCACCGAGGTCATCGGGCAGCACCCGCGCACCGGCGAGGTCGAGACGCGTGACATCTTCGCGAAGGTCGGCGAGGGCAAGGAGGCCGAACTCGTACCCACCGGCTACATGCCCTCGTTCCTGGGCGAAGCGGTCGAGCGCGGGCTGCTTGAGCCCGGCGTCTGGGTCGGGATCGAGGAGGGAGCCGCCTGATGCCGTTTGACCTGCTCTCCATCGCCACGCTGGGGCTCGCGGTGGTCGTCGGCATCCTGGGGATGTCCGGATTCCTCGAGTGGCTCTTCAAGGGGCACGTCGCGTGGCTCGAGCGCCAGAAGCGGCGCTTCTCGCCCGATGTCGGCAACGTGAAGTTCGAGATGGGCGTCATCTACGCCGTCGCCATCCTCGTCCTCTTCGCGCTGCTCTATGTCTTCCGCACCTACCCGTGGGTGGCGCTGGTGCTCTGGGGCGTGCTGCTGCTCGGCCCCGGCATGTACATCAACTGGAAGTGGGCCAAGCGCCTCAAGAAGATCGAAGAGCAGATGCCGCAGGCGATCACCTCGCTCTCGACCGCGGTCGCGTCGGGTCTCACGCTCGTGCAGGGCATCGAGCGCCTGGGCGAGCGTGCCGAAGAGCCGGTCCGCACCGAGTTTGCCCTGATGGCCAACCAGTGGCGCGCCGGCTCCGACGTGATGACCGTCATCGAGGAAGCCAAGCGCCGCCTCAAACTCCCCAACTTCAGCATCTTCGCCTCGACGATCACGGTGAACCAGACCATGGGCGGCAACGTGGTGGAGACGCTCGACCGCCTCGCGCACTCGCTCGAAGAAATCGCGCAGATGCAGCACGAGGTCTACACCGCGACCGCGGAAGGCCGACAGAACATCAAGTTCCTCGGACTCGCGCCGATCCCGATGCTCGGGCTGATGTGCTTCATCAACTACTCGGGCACGGTGATGCTCTTCACGACAACGCTCGGACAGATCCTGACGACGGTCTCTCTCGCGTTCTTCTTCTCGGGTTGGTACTGGGCGTGGAGGATCGTCAATGCAGACGTCTGACGCGTTCGGCGGCTTCGAGACCGTCCCACAGTCCGGGCTTGACCCCATGGTCTTCGCGGCCGCGGGCGCCGCGGTCCTCGGCGGGCTCGCGATCGCCGGGCTGGTCTACGCCATCGCCGGCTCGGTGCGCGTCGATACCGACGCCGCCGCGGCACACCTGGGCTCGGCCCGGCGCGAGATGTCGGCCGGGCGTCAGCGGTGGACGGATTCGCCCACCTTCAACCTGGGCCTGCTCGTCATGCCCTTCTTCCGCCCGCTCGGAGCCATCCCGCTCGATTCGTTCAAGAAGGACTGGGCGAAGCGCGCCGAAGCCGCCGCCTGGCCCGGCGGACTCTCCGAAGACGAACTGCTCGCCGCCGGGCTCGGCGCGGGCGTCGCGGTCGGCGGGATTCTGGCGATCGTCGGCGCCGTGCTCATCGGGCCGGTCTTCGCCGCGGTCGGGCTGCTCGCCCTGGCGCTCATCACCTTCCTCTTCGGCTCAAGCCTCGAGGGCATCGGCAAACGCCGCATGAAGAAGATCGGGCGCTCGATGCCCTACGTCATCGACCTGCTCGTCCTCACGATGCGCGCCGGCGCCTCCTTCCCGCAGGCGATGGAGCGCGTCACCAAGGACTTCGCGAATCACCCGATCGGCGAGGAGTTCGCGTACATGATCTCCGAGATCAACGCGGGCGCGACGCGCCGACAGGCCTTCCAGAACCTCGGCGAGCGCAACCCCATCCCCATCGTGCGCATCTTTATCGACGAGGTCCTCCAGTCCGAAGAACTCGGTCGCGGCATCTCCGACACCCTCGAGCGCCTCGCCGACCGCGTCCGCACGCGCCGCAAGCAAGACGCGATCGACACCGCAGGCAAAGCGAAGGTCAACGTCCTCGCCCCGTCGGTGCTGGCCCTCGTCGGCGTCCTGCTGCTCATGTTCTCCAGCTTCATCGTCAAGTTCGCGGAAGAAGGCATGGGCTTCTAGCCCCAGGGAGCGCGTATGGCCTTTCACCTCACGGTCGCCTACGGCATGGAGGCCGGCAAGACCTACGAGATCAACGACGGCGAGTCGTGCATGGTCGGACGCGCCGATTCGGCGCAGCTCCAGCTCGACGACGAGGCCGTCTCCTGGGAGCACGCCGTCTTCCACTGCGAGGCCGGACGCCTCTACGTCGAGAACCTCTCGGCACTCGGCACACAGCTCAACGGGCAGAAGGTGTCCACCCGCACGCGGGTCAACATCGGCGATCGCGTGGAGCTCGCGCCCAACGCCGTCGTCGACGTCCAAGGCGACGACCCCTCCGGCTCAAGCGCCACGATGCTCACCGTCGCGCTCGTGGGGTTCATCATCGTGGTCGGCGGGCTCGGACTCGCCGGCACCATCGCCTACAAGGCCTTCTTCGACAAGCCAGCCGCCACCGGACCCATCGTCACCCAAGGCAACTGGGAGCAGGCGTTCCAGCGGCTCGATCGCCGTCTGACCGACTGGGTCAGTCGCGGGCTCTACCCGTCCGAAGATCAGGAGATCCTGCGCAACGCCTGGCGGGCCGAGCGCCTCAAGCAGCCCAAACCGGCGCACGATGACTACACGACCATCGCCGCACGCCTGATGATCCAGCCCGCGCCGGGCAAGAGCGGGAAGTCGATGACCGAGGTCGCCTCGCCGAACAACCACCCCCTCGGCGTGATCATGGGCATCCACCCCAACGACTCGCCTGACTCCGACGAGTGGCAGGGCGACGACACCTACGTTTCCGCACTTGTCTGGTTTGTGCGCGAGAGAATGAAGCGAACCACGGCCGACGCGACCGGCGCCGGCGGGCCCGGGCTGGGCCTCTAGAGACCCGCGGGCGGGCCTGCGGCAGGAAGGCGTCATGAAGAACAAGATCGGGCGTTTCGAGTTGTTCGAGTCGCTGGACGGCACGCCCAACGGGCGCGTCTACGCCGCCGTCGAGCACGTCGGACACGGGCTGACGCGCCCGGCGATCGTCAAGTTTCTGCGTCTCGCCGCCGACTCGCCCGACGCGCGATCCAAGCTCGAAGCGCGCCTCGAACGCGAGACCCGATTCTTGGTGCAACTCGCCGGCGAGCCCAACATCGCGAACATGCTCGACTCGGGCATCGATGAGGAACTCGGGCCCTGGATCGCCTTCGAACGCCTCGATCACTCGGTCAAGGAAGCGATCAGCGACACACCCGCTGAGCCGTCGCTCGTCCGCAAGGTGCTCACCGATTCGCTCATGGCCCTCGCGGCGCTGCACCGCCAGCACCCGCCGATCATCCACCGCGACGTCAAGCCCGCGAACGTCCTCTGCACCGAGGGCGGCGCATGGAAGCTCACCGACTTCGGGCTCGCCACCGCCCGCGAGGAAGACGCCACACTCGACCTCGTCACCGTCCAGTACTGCGCGCCCGAGCTGCTTGACCGTCAACTCGGTTCGGCAGCCCCCCCGACCGACCTCTACTCGCTCGGCATGACCGCCTACCACCTCGCGCTCGGCGAGGAGAAGTTCCGCCCGCAGTTCCCGTCCGTCTACCACGACGACCTCGCTCAGTGGGACGAGGACAACGCCGACACCTGGCCCAAGTGGATGTTCTGGCACTGCTCGACGGACCAGGAGGCCAAGCCGGTCGCAGAGATCATCCCCGGCTTCCCCAAGGACCTCTCGAACGCCATCCAGTTGATGATGCGCAAGCCCATGGATCAGCGCGCTCAAACCGCCGAGCAGGTGCTCGCCGTGCTGGAGGGCTTCGCACTCCCGACGCCCACCAGCTCTCCCCGCCCCAAAGCGGGCGCAGCCCGCGCCCCAAAGCGCCCCGACGAAAAGCAGGAGAAGAAGCTCTCCCCCCTCGCCATCGGGCTCGCAGCGGTGCTCGGGCTGCTGATCCTCGGCGGCGGGGCGTTCGCCGCCTTGGTGGCGCTCACCGGCGGCGGGCCGGAGATGCAGATCATCATCGACTCGCCGTCGCCGATCGAGGATCACGACAACTCGCTTGCGCTCGCGGGGCACGTCGTCGGTTTCCCGCAAGGCGGGTCGCTCCGTCTCAACCGCAAGGACACCAGTGCGCGCGTCCCCGTCACCGTCAACTCGGACGGCACGTTCTCCGTCAACGTTGACCTCCCGCGCGTCGACAGCTTTGCGCTCCAGCTCGCATTGGCCGACGCCAGCGGCCAGATCCTCACGACCAAGGAGTTCACGGCGACGCGTCTCCTCCCGGAGTTTGTGCAGCTCACCATCCAGACATCGCCAGCCATCTTCGACGCGGAGGTCAAGTTCCGAGACCCCGACAACGGCGAGGAGATCGCTACAGGCGCGACAAACGAAGAAGGACGTTACGAGGCGCGCGTGCCCTACGGGAGTGTCGAGGTTGAGGTGCGCCACCCGCGCTACCGCACGCTCCGCTCCACGATGGAGACCGAGAAGGAACTGCGGCGGACCGTGACCGCGCGGCTCGCGCCGCTCACCGAGCCCGTGCTCTTCAACATCGTGCCCGCGATGCCCTCACTCAAGGTGGTCGACCGCTTCCTGGAGACCGGCGAGGAGCGAGAAGTGCTCCTCGACGACTCCGGACGCGCCGACGAGAACCTCGCGCTCGGCACCCACCTCATCACCGTCACCGCCGACGGGTACGTCCCCCAGCGCGTCACCTTCGAAGTCGAACAGGGCAAACGCCCCCCCTTCCGCGTCACGATGCGACGCGAGGGCGCCCCGGAAGAAGGTGAGGGCAACGCCGAGCCCACGCGCGACGAGGCGTGGCTCCAGGCCCTCGAGCAGATGCTCGGACGCGACCCGACCGCGATCTGGCGCCTCCCGCTCGAAGACCTCAGGGCCTACGTCGAGCACTACGCCCTGCACGACGGGCTCACCATCACCGAGGTGCCGCTCGAAGGGCTCGTGCGCATCTCAGGCACGGTGCTCTCGCAGTCGGAATACGACACCCTGATCCGCCGCGTCGGGGTGGTGATCTCCCGTCTGCAGATGGAGGTCGGGATCGACGCGAGCGTCATCGTGTCCGACGTTCGCTCGGCGATCATCGACGCCGGCGAGTCCCAGCCCGTCGTCCGCGTCGTCCGGCGAGGTACCGAACAAATGCTCGACATCACCCTGCCCGCGGGCACCGAGATGACCGCTGAGGAAGCCGAGGCCATCGCCCAGCGGTACGTCTTCCGCGACGATCTGGTGCGGGTGAGGGTGCGGTGACCCCTATCGGGGCTAACCCCCCCACCGCGCCAAACCGTGCTCCACACCGAGCAGGTCCAGCACCTTCCCTGCCATGAAGTCCACCACCTCCGCCACGCTCCGCGGCTGGAGATAGAGACCCGGGTTCGTCGGGCACACCACCGCGCCCGCGAGCGCGAGTGTGCGCATGTTCTCGATATCCACGAGCGACACCGGCGTCTCGCGGTGGCACACCACGAGCCGACGCCGCTCCTTGAGCGTGACCAGCGCCGCCCGCGTCAGGAGGTTGCTCCCCGCACCCGTCGCGATCGCGCCGAGGCTCGTCGAACTACACGGCACGACGACCATCCCATCGTGCATGAAGCTCCCCGACGCGATCACCGCACCCACGTCCTTGTTCGGATGCACGACAAGACGCCCCGCAAGGCCTGCGAAATCACGGGACGCATCCCACCCCTCAGGCGCCAAGCAGCGCAGCCCGCAGACCTCCGGCACACTGTCCGCAACAGCCGGCGCAAGATGGGGGAGCAAGCCCTCCGCCGAGAACGTGCGCACCCCGGCCTCGTCCGCGAGCAGCCGCTTTCCATACTCGCTCACGACCACGTGAACTTCAGCGCCGCCGAGAGCGAGCAGTTCCAGAGTCCGCAGCGCGTAGGCGGCCCCAGACGCGCCCGACACCCCGAGCACAAAGCGCCCACCCGCTGCTGCGCCCGCGATCGCGCCGTTCATCCCGCGTTCCCGACCGGCTCGCGGTCAGGACGCGGGCGCGTCCGATGCACCTGCGCGGGTCCGCGGGGCTCGATGCCGCGCGCCGCCAAGTGTTCATGCCACGCCTGCACATGCACGTCCCAGAAGTGCTCGAACGAGTTCCGGATCGAATACGTCTGCATGAACTCATGCGCCGCCGCGCCCATGCCACGGCGCTTCGCATCATCCGTCACAAGGTCGACGATGTGCGAGACCCACGCCTCCTGGTCATCCGGCGAGAGCACATACCCCGTCGTACCGTCACGCACGACTTCCTTCGGCCCGCCCCGATCGGTCACCAGCACCGGCAACCCCGAGCCCTGGCTCTCCATCACGACCTGCCCGAGCGTGTCCGTGACCGACGGAAACACAAACAGGTCGCTCGATGCGTAGATACGGCTCAACTCCTCGCCGTGCTTAAAGCCAAGGAAGTGGGCGCCAAGGCCCCTCAGCTCGCGCTCCATCGTCTCGCGATACGGACCATCCCCCACCACGATCAGCTCCGCTGCGGCCCCGGCCGATCGGACACGCTTCGCGACGCCCTTCCAGACAGCCGTCAAGAGCGGCAGATTCTTCTCCACACTGACGCGCCCGACATAAAGCACCTTCACCGAGCCGGGCGATACCCCCTGATACCCCGCCCAGCTCTCCCGATCCGCGAACCGGGTGTGGAACATCTCGTTGTCAAACCCCGGCATCAGGCTGACCGTTCGATCACGCGGGAGCCCGAGCCGTTCGAGCGATTCGACGTAGTCCTCCGAGCGCGTAAACACCGCTCGGAACGGCGAATAGAAGAACTTCATGAACGCGGAGCACATCGTCGTAAACGCGTGATCCTCGAAGAGAT
>JAUIFD010000127.1 GCA_030429485.1 Phycisphaerae bacterium
AAGGAACTGCACCGCAGCGTCAAGACCGTTGAGTGGCATCGGGTGTCGCTTGGCAACAAGCTCGGCGCCTCGAATCGCGTGGAGCTTGCGCGCATCGCCATTCGGGCGGGCGTTTCCGAGCTGACGGCCTGAGCAGCCACCGAGCGTGGCGTGCTTCGCCCGCGGGTGCTATCGCGCGCCCGCGGGATCGAACAGCGGTTGCTGATCGCGCACGTTGGTTGGTCTGCTCTCGAGATCCTCCAGCTCTTTGCGGAGTTGGTCGATCGACTCAATCCGCAGGTGCTCCGCGGCGAAGCGGATGTACGCGACCTTGTTGATGTCGCGCAGCTTGGCGAGCACCCGCTGTCCGATCATCGCCGATTCGACTTCTTTCTCGAACTCGCGCGAGAGTTCCTCTTCGATCTCCTCGACGAGTTGCTCCTTCACCGCTTCGGGGATCGGGAGTTTCCCGCACGCGGCCGTGATCGAGGCCATCATCTTCGAGGTGTTGAAGGGATCGCGTCTGCCGTCGCGCTTGACGACGACGAGGCGGTTGGGCTGATCGACGCGCTCGTATGTGGTGAATCGCTTCTCGCACGCTTCGCAGACACGACGACGACGGACGCCGCGCCCGGCGTCCGTCGCTCTGCTGTCGATGACGCGGTCGTTGTCAGCGCCGCAGTAGGGACAGATCATGGCGGACTCCGGGCCTCGTGCCCGCCCGGAGCGGCGGGCGGCGCGCTGTATCTTGCGCGCTCGCACGCGTCCGCGTCAAAAGTCGCCAGCCCCGGGGCGCCTGTTGGTGCTGGACGGGCGGCCTGCGCCCCCCCCGCCACCGCCGAGCGACGAAGCGCCGCGCGGGTCGCTGGCGTTGCTTTGCCAGCCCCCGGCGCCCGGAACGGGCCTGCCGCCACCTGTCGGCTCGCTGTTCCGCCCGTTGAGGAAGGCCTCGACGAGCGGGATCTCGCCCACGGCGCCTCCTCCTTGCCCCGGCACGGCGCGTCCGGCGCCGCCGGCGGCGGTCGTACGTCCCTCTTCGAGTTGGGAGATGATCCAGGCGATGCGATCGTCATACCTCGCGGGTGCTTCGACGAACATGCGGTCCCCCACGATGCTCAGGCGCGCCATCTCGCCGCCGCAGTCCACCCATGTGCCCGGGGCGACAAATGACGTGATGAGTTCGATCACGTCGTCCGACGTGACCCGGTCGTCGTCGACAATGCCGGACAGGTCATACGCGGTGAGACGTACGGTGCGCGCGTCGATGGCGCTCTGTGATGTGATCTCCACGCCGCCGGAGACCGGCGCCAGCACAACGGCGTCGTTGTCGAACCGGCGGTTGAGCATCGCAAGCACGACCCCTATCGGGGCATCGTCAGCGCTGACAAACAGGGCCTCTTCGGCGGAGGCGCCGATCCGATCAAAGTCATCCCAGTCGATGATCGAGCCTCCGGCAGCGTCCAGGATCTGCTCGAACAGGTTCTCCCAAGTCGAATCCGTGTCGAGGTAGACGGTTGTCGCGAGCAACGCCTCGAGGTCGTCGTCAAGGGGGGCATCGATCGTCATCGCTGGCGCGATCGCCTTGGGGGTTCCGGGCGTCTGGTTCAGCGAAACGACGCCCGTCAGTAGGGCAGCGCCCGCCATCACGAAGACTCCTGCGTGCATCATCATGCTCCTTTTGTGTGCTCGGTGGACTCGGTCCAGGCTCTCAGCCAAGGCCCTGGGCGGGCCCAACTCATCCAGTGCGCGCTCGTGCGCGGTCTCTTCGGTTTGGCCCGCGACGAGCAGGTCGCGGACGCGATCTTCGACGTGTGTCTCCATCTCGTCGCGCAGCTCGCGCCGGCGCTTCGCGGGCGCGCGCATCCCACGCTCGAACTCGTCGAGCCACGCGTCGGTCCTGGTCGCTTCGCCCGGCTTCACGGTGTGGGCTCCGCGTCGGCGTGCGGGGCGATGAAGGTCTCGAGCATCGAGACGCGCGCTCGGTGCGCCTCGATGTGCTGCGCCAGGCGACGCTCGCCTTTGGAGCTCAGCGCGTACCACTTGCGGCGGCGCCCCGGCCCTTCGGTCCGGTCGGACGAGACCTCGTCCCACCGCGCGGTCACATATCCGGACTTCTCAAGGCGGGCGAGCAGCGGGTAGAGCACGCTCGGGCCGACGCGGATGCGCCCGTCGGAGCGGGCGTCCACAGCCTTGGTGATGGCGTAGCCGTACTGGGCGCTGTCCGCGAGCACGGCGAGGACTACGAGCTCAAGGTCGTCTCTTTGGGGTCTGGACACTGGCGGCTCCGGTTCGACCCCGAACCGGGGTCTTGAACAGATATGTCGTGATACGATATATCTTGCAAGAGGTTGCGTGGGAATCTGGGCAAAACCCGCCGGGTTTGCGTGGCACCCTGGGCAAGCGTCGTGTATGCTCGCGGCATGTCCGGGTTGGCCCGCATCGAGACGACGACCCCCACGACCCGCTCGGGCGGTGGTTGACGCGGCCTCCGGATCCTGAATCGCCCCTCCCTGCAAGAGCCCGGCCGCGTGTGCCGGGCTCTGCTTTTTGATTGACCCGCTCGATTGGGCGAGAATCCGGCGGCCCGACCCGCCGACCCGCCCCCCGGGCGGCCTTGATCGCGAGAGACCCATGAGCCAGAGCCAGACCAAGTCAGACCCCTCCTCGTCCGTCCCCGCACCGGTGCGGGTCACCCTGCCCGACGGGTCGATGAAGACGTTCGACGCGCCGGTCACCGCCCGCGACGTGGCGGAGAGCATCGGGGCGCGCCTGGCGAAGGCGGCGGTGGGGGCGAAGGTCGATGGCGAACTGTCGGACCTCTCGCGCGTGCTGGATCGCGATTGCGAGGTCGCGATCGTGACGGAGAAGACGCGCGAGGGTGAGGCGGATGCCGACGCCCTGCACCTCCTGCGCCACTCCACAGCTCACGTGATGGCCGAGGCGATCCAACGCGTCGTGCCGGGGGCGCTCCTGGTCTACGGCCCGCCGCTCGACACCGGCTTCTACTACGACATCGCGTTCCCGGAAGACCGCCCGCTGCGCGAGGGTGACTTCGAGGCGATCGAGAGGGAGATGGCGGCGATCGTGAAGGAGGACCGCGCGTTTACGCGGTATGAGCTTGATCCGGCGGACGGCGTGGACAAACTCAAGGGCGAGGGCAGCAAGTACAAGCTCGACAACGCGGAGCGTGCGCTCGCCGCCGATCCGTGCGCGGCGCTCTCGTGGTATGCCACGGGTGAGCCGGGCAAGAACTGGGAAGACCTCTGCCGCGGGCCGCACCTGCCGAGCACGGGTCGGATCGGCGCGTTCAAGATCATGTCGCTCGCGTCGAGCTACTGGCACGGCGACGAGAGCTCCGACCGCCTGACGCGCGTCTACGGCACGGCGTTCTTCTCCAAGAAGGACCTCGACGCCCACCTCACACGCCTCGAAGAAGCCAAGCGGCGCGATCACCGCGTGCTCGGCAAGCAGCTGCAGTTGTTCCATATTGACGACGCGGTCGGCTCAGGGCTTGTGCTGTGGACGCCGCGCGGCTCGGTGGTGCGCAAGGAGCTTCAGGACTGGATCGGTGGCGAACTCCGCAAGATGGGATACACCGACGTCTTCTGCCCGCATATCGGCAAGCTCGGGCTCTACAAGACGTCCGGGCACTTCCCGTACTACGCCGAGTCGCAGTTCACGCCGGTGATGGAGCGCGACTTCCTCAAGCGCCTGGGCGACGAGGGTTGCTCGTGCGGCGAGCTCGCAAACATGCTCGAGAGCGGCGAGATCGAGGGCTACCTCCTCAAGCCGATGAACTGCCCGCACCACATCAAGATCTACGACTCGCAGCCGCGGAGCTATCGCGATCTTCCGATCCGCCTGTCCGAGTTTGGCACGGTGTATCGGTGGGAGCAGTCGGGCGAACTCTCGGGGATGACGCGTGTGCGCTCGTTCACGGTCGACGATGCGCACTTGTTCTGCCGCGAGGATCAGATCGCGGAAGAGGTGGGCGGGTGCCTCAAGCTCGTGAAGCTCGCGTTCGAGACGCTTGGGCTCACGGACTTCCGTGTGCGCGTGGGGCTGCGCGATCCGGATTCAGACAAGTACGTCGGCACGGCGGAGAACTGGGCGAAGGCCGAGAGCGCGTGCCGAGAGGCGGCGGCGTCGCTCGGCGCGAAGGTGAGCGAGGAAGCCGGCGAGGCGGCGTTCTACGGCCCGAAGATCGACTTCGTCGTCAAGGACGTCATCGGTCGCGAGTGGCAGCTCGGCACGGTGCAGGTCGATTACAACCTGCCGGAGCGGTTTGATCTTTCGTACACCGGGGCTGACAACGCGCCGCACCGCCCGGTGATGATCCACCGCGCGCCGTTCGGCTCGATGGAGCGGTTCATCGGCGTCCTGATCGAGCACTTCGCCGGCGCGTTCCCGGCGTGGCTCGCGCCCGAGCAGGTGCGCGTGCTCCCGATCTCGGAGAAGACCAACGAGTATGCCGAGCGCGTGGCAGCACAGCTGCGCGAGGCGGGCGTGCGCACGGAGCTCGATTTCGGGAACGAGCGCGTGCAGGCGAAGATCAAGCGGGCGTCGGAGATGAAGGTGCCGTATCTGGCGGTGGTGGGCCCGCGCGACGCGGAGGCGGGGGCGGTCAGCGTGCGCCGCTTCGGCGAAGAGCGCGACCTGGGCTCGATGCCGCTGGATGAGTTTGTGACGGGCGTGGTGCGCGAGGTGGAGACGAAGGGGCGGGAGACAGTGAGCGTGCGGTAGGGAAGGCCTCGCGCGGAGGTGAGTCATGACGTCCAAGCGACCGGCGCTCTGGCTTGCGGCTGCTTCAGTGATCCCTGCGCTGTGTGCATGCGGGCCCTCCGATTGGGGAGACATGCCGACAAACTCCCAGGAACTGATCGACTCGGCACTCGAGAATGGTGCCGTGATCGTGCAGTGGTTGGGTGAGTACGAGATAGAGCACGGGGCGTATCCCGCTTCGTTAGCCGAGCTTGCGACCTGGCGAGGTGAGGACCTTCCACCGTGTCCGGCAGGAGTAGAGGAGTGGTCTTATAGCACACGCTCAGATGTCGCTTCGAGCGAGCCCTACTTCTACCTCGGCCTGTGCCTGAATAGGGACTGCTACCCCTGCTACTGGACGGACGCGACGGTTGCGCCAGAGTGGCACGCGGACTTCTGACCTCGATTCGATAAGAATCGCCTCTTTCAGATCGCGATCGGCGTCAGCCTCGCAGCAGGGATCGCGTGGGCGATGTGGTCGTGGGTGCCGTTCTTGTGGTTGTGGGTCACCGTGCTCTTTCTGTTTGGGTTCGTGGTTGGTTGGTGCTGGCGATGGAGGGGCATGGAGTTCGCAGCTTCGCTGCTTATGTCCTTTCTAGACCTTGGGATTCTGATACCGCTCATGCTCATCGCCGTTCTGGTCAGCGGTGTTCTTTGGAAGTTGGTGGTCCTGGTCGTGATCGTCTGTATCATCGCGAGCTACGTCGCCGGCATGTGCATCGGCGTCGGCGCACGGGGGCCGAAGCGCACTCTCGAAGAAGCCGCTGAGCGTAGCTTTGGGAGTTCGCAAGACGGAGGTGATGCGCCCTTGCTCGCGCAAGAGGCTCGCAAGAGCACTGACGGAGCAAATCCGCTCGGGTGACCGTCGTTGCTCGTTCTCCGTGGTCGCTTGCGCTCCCCGGCTCCGCCCCGGAGGGGCGGGGTACCCGAGACCTCGATCGTCGCCGAGTCTTACCCCTTCGTCGCGGCCAGCAGTTCTCTCGGCTTGCGTGCGTTGAGTCTTGCGATCGCGGGGGCGGCGGCGAGGAGGCAGATGACGACGACGAACGCCCATCCGATGAGCGTCGGCACGGGCTGGGGGATGAGGTTGTATTGGATGCCGAAGAGCAGTTCGTTGATGCGCTTGCCCGCGAAGCTACCCTGGAAGCCCATGGCGGTGCCGAGGATGCACGACGCGAGGGCGATGATGATCGCCTCTGCGGCGACGAGTCGCAGGAGCACGCCGCGCGACGCGCCGACCGCGCGGAGCACGCCAAACTCGAACTGACGGGTCTGGATGCTCGCGACGATGACGTTGGCGACGCCGAAGCTCGCGACGATCATCGAGAACACCGCGACCGCGGTGAAGGCCCCGAGCGTCTCGCGCACGAAGCGCAGGATCTCGGCGAGGATCATCCGCCCGGAGCCCGCGTCGAGGATGCCGACGCCCATCGACGCGAGCTCGCGCCGGATCGTGCCCATGGCGACCGCGTCATCGGTGTCGTCGGTGAGCTCGATCTGGATGAGCTGGATCGCATCGGACCCGAACTCCTTGCGGAGGTCGTCGCGCGAGCCGAAGACCGCGTGGAGCGACTGCTGCACGTACTCGTCACCGATGTTGAAGAACTTGGAGACGACGTCGAGCCCGGGGCTCGTGACGACAGCGACGATCTCGAACTCGTGCTCCTTGTCCTCAGCGTCGGTGCACCGGAAGGTGTCGCCCAAGTGAAGCCCGCGCGCGACCATGAACTCGCGCGCGATCATCACCGCCCCGCCCTCGACGAGTCGGCGGCGGGCGGTCGCCTCGTCACCCTCGACGAAGGTGAGGTTGGTCATGTCGAAGAACGGCTCGGGCTCGAACGCGATGAAGGTGGAGGCGTAGTTCTGGAGCGCGCGCACG
The DNA here is from genome assembly GCA_030429485.1 of Phycisphaerae bacterium. Lineage (GTDB taxonomy): Bacteria > Planctomycetota > Phycisphaerae > Phycisphaerales > UBA1924 > JAUIFD01. The sequence continues at coordinate 6,620 of JAUIFD010000127.1, forward strand.
CCGAAGGCGTCGGTCTTCACCGGATGGAGCGTGATGGCGCAGGTGGACTTGACGAAGGGCATCGAGTCGATCTTCTGCTGCGCTTCGACGGGGAGATTGACGCCGGAGACGAACGCGTCGGCGAACTCAAGCCGTCCGAGCCAGTCGCGCATGAGCGCGCCGCCCTGCGTCCAGATCGCGACCATGAGGGAAAGCCCGGCCATCATCGCGCCGGCGGTCATGCCGTAGCGCGTCGGTGTTGAACGCACGGCTCGCCCGAGCACCGTCGGCGGCAGCGCCATGACGCGCGAGAGCGTCGGGGCGCAGAAGCGGGCGATGGCCCACGCGAGCGGCGTTCCGAGCAAGAAATACCCGAGAAACATCGCCGGAAGCCCGACGAGGAAGTACCCCCAGAACACGATCTGCCCGTCTCTCGGCAGGCCGACGATGCACAGATGCAGGGCGAGCAGCGAAAGGCCTACGCCGAGCATCGTGAGCAGCCCGCGCGCCTGCGGCGGGCGGGCGCGTACCGCGAGCGCCTGGAGCGGGGAGACCCGCGACGCGCGCCACGCCGGAAACGCCGCGCCGATCAGCCCCGCGCCGAGCGCGCCCGCGAAGGTGAGGATGATCGCGAACGGGGGCACGTGCAGCCCGGCGGGGATCTGGTCAGGGAACGCCCGCGTCATGCCCCACGCGAGCGAGAGACCCAGCGGCGCGCCAATCGCCGCACCACCGAGCCCGATCACCGCGCCGACGAGCAGCTGCGCCGCGCCGAGCTGCGGGCGCGTCGCGCCGATGCACCGCAGGATGGCGAGCTCGCGCTGGCGTTCGGTCGCGTCGGTGAGCAGCCCGGTGAGGATGATGAACGCGGCGGTGAGGAAGGCGAGGACCGTGGTGAGGATCATCGCGAGTTGTGACGACGCGATGTTGCGCTCGACTCCGGAGGTGACTTTCGCGGTCGTTTTGATGACGAGGTGCTCGGGCAGCTCCGCGCGTCGCGCCTCGGCGACCGCGTCGGCCTGCGACGGATCACGCAGCAGGAGATCGATGGAGGTCAGCTCCGCGTCGTCATCGAGCGCCGCATTCAGGCCCTCGAGGGTCATCGTCGCCTGCGGGCGTCCGCCGAGCGGCGGCTGGGCGGCGATGCCAACAACCGTGAGCGGGGTGTTGCGCCGCAGCATGCGGGCGATCTCGACGGTGTCGCCCACGCGCACACCGACGGTGGCGTTGAGGCGCTCAGCCTCACGCTCGTCTGTCACGGTCTCGGGCAGCCCCTCCCGCTCCGTGCTCCATGCGGCGGGCCCGCTCGCGAAGCCAAAGCCATCCGGCGTCGCCATCTCGCCCCCGGAGGGCGTGAGGAACGAGGTCGCGCCGGCATCGACTTCGGAGAGCTGCTGCCAGACGGCGCTCATGCGCATGGCGAGGAGCGCATCGATCACGACCTCACCCGGTGCTGTGGGCAGGCGCCCTTCGAGCAGTTCGATCGGGCGGACTTGCTGCTCGGCCTCGATCTCGACGCCGTTGATCTGCGCGAGGGAGATATACCGAGCATCGGCGCGTCGCCACGTGCCATCACCCCCTGGCTCGAGTTGCTGCATGCGAAACTGGATCGTCGCCGACGCTTCGCGCCTCGGCACAGCGAGCTCGACCTCGGGCCACGCGCGGGCTTGCTCCAAGATCGAGACGGGCATGGTCTTGCCGACGCCCGACGCCTGGATCGCAACATCGGCGCTGCCGATCGTGCGCTCGACGCGCAGGCGCACGGAGGCATTGACCGAATCCATGAGCGACGCCACCGCGGCGACGAGCGCCGCAGAGAGCGCGACCGCCGCGACGAGGAGCGCCGTACGGCTACGCCGCCCGGACAAGCTGCTGGTAGCGAGCCGCCACTCCGGCCGCATCGAGGCCCTCCGTATCGATCGCGCCTCGGATGACGCCATCGTCCATGATGAAGACACGCTCGCAGTGCGCCGCCGCGGCGGGCTCGTGCGTGACCATGATGACCGTTGTTTCGTGCTCCTCAGCGACGCGGGCGAGGAGCGTCCAGAGCATCTCCGCGCTCGCCGAGTCGAGGTTGCCCGTCGGTTCGTCGGCGAGCAGGACGGGCGGGTTGAAGAGCAGCCCACGCGCGATGGCGAACCGCTGCTGCTCGCCGCCGGAGAGCGCGTCCGGGCGGTGATCGCCCCGGTCGTTGACACCCAGGCTCGTGAGCAGGGCGGTGGAGCGTTCGCGGAGCCAGTCGGCCGGTCGCCCGGCGAGGAGCCCGGGCAGCTCGACGTTCTCGCGTGCGGTGAGCGTGGGGATGAGGTTGAACTGCTGGAAGACGATGCCGATCCGTTCGCGCCGGAAGGCGGTCGCGCGGCGTTCGGTGAGCGACTCGACCGATTCACCCGAGACGATCAGCTCGCCCGAGTCGGGCGGGTCGAGCGCCGCGAGCAGGTGCAGGAGGGTGCTCTTGCCCGAGCCGGAGCGTCCCATGATCGCGTAGAAGCCGGGGCGTTCGATGGTGAGGTCGACGCCGCGCAGGGCCTCGACGCGCCGCCCCCCCGTGTCGTACGTCTTGCGCACGCCGGCGCAACGGACGACCGGGTTGGCGGACAGCTCGGGCATAGGCGGAGGGTAGGTGCGGGGGACGGGGCGTTGGTGGGGATTGTGCGCATCGCCTTTCGGCACTTGCCAAAAGCAAAGGCGGCCCGGGTGCTCCCGGGCCGCCGATCACCTCAGGTTGTTCTGTCGCCGTCAGCAGCCGGCCTGGTAGGCCGCGAGGAATGCGAAGAAGTCGTTGGTGTTGATGCCGCCGCCCGGCGCGAAGTCGGCCCGCGGGTCCTGGCTCTGGTAGAGGCTCAGGAACAGGAAGAAGTCGTTGGTGTTGACGTCACCCTCGCCCGTGAGGTCGGGGGCGCAGGTGTCCACGACGATCTCGTGTCCGAGGGCCACGTCGTCAATGAACCAGTCGTTGCCGGTGCCCGAGCCGTCGACGCGGAAACGCACCTGCATGCCGTCATACCACCCGAGGAAGGGGATCTGGCCCTGGTGCAGGTCGAAGCTGCTCTGGACCGAGCCGTCGGAGGTGACCGACCAGACCTCGGTCCAGTCGCCGATGGTGGGCTTGTACTCCGCGATAAGGCGTTCGCCGTTGGGCGCGCCGCGGTGCTGCACATAGGCGCTCAGCCACGAATCGCCCCGGTTGTCGATGTAGAACCCGGCGAGAGGCTTGGAGGTGAGCACATCCGAGCCGTCGAGCTTGATCGCGCGCGTGCCCGAGGGCGGGTTGGTCGCGGTCTCGACACCGACCGAAGCGAACTCCGACCAGAGCGTCGTATCGACCAACGGGAGGTCAACTGCGTCGCCCCACGGCAGCCCGTGCTGCTCGATGGTGCCGATGCGGAAGTTATCGATATTCCATGTTCCGCCGGACGTGCGCATGCGCAGGCGGTTGCCGGGGATCATCGCGATCGTGGGGACCTGGATCTTCCGGTAGGAGAACACGGTCTCGTTCTCACCATCGGACGTGAGCGTCGCGATGGGCGACCAGCTGGAGCCGTTGTTGAACGAGTACTCCAGGATGAACTGATCGCCGGCGCTGGCGCCGGTGGTCATCGTCCAGAACTGGATGTGCGGAAAGTACCCGAGCGAGGTGAAATCGAAGTCGATGCCGAGTGTGGCGAGCGATGCCCCGGAGGGGAATCGAATCGCGTTGGGGGACGACACGGCGTTGGCGCCGGCGTTGACGTGGGAGACGCCGTTGTTGTCGGGCCAAACCACGGTGTCGAACGACCCCGTGTCGAAGTTGTCGACGAACGGGATTTGAATCATGGTCGGCGGGGGTGCATCGACGCAGGACCGCGACGCGATGTAGGGTTTGATCGAGTTGATCGACGTGGTGCCGAAGTTGGGGGTGCCGACGCCGCCGCACCCGCCGAGCCCTGCGCACATGATGTGGCAGGACGAGCCGGAGCAGTGGCTCGCAGAGCAGTTGTGCCCGATCTCGTGGGCGGTCAGCGCGACGCGCGAGCTGAGCCCCAGGGTGAAACGTGACTCAGAG
>JAUIFD010000128.1 GCA_030429485.1 Phycisphaerae bacterium
TGCAACGGCCTGTTCACCTCCGAGCGCACACCCGAACTGGTCTTTGCACAGGAGCTCGCATACCTCCAGCATCCCGTCGGCGCGCCCGAAGGCGGCGACTACGTGATCGACTGGCAACGCAGGGCGGTCTCCGTCGGAGGCGGCGCATCCGGGCCGGTCATGCGTGCCGCATTCCGCGAGGGCATCGGCGCCGTCATCCTCGCGCCCGACCACACCTTCGACGACATCGACACACTCCCGACCCTCCCCCCACCGCTCGACCGCGACGAACAACGCACCATCCCCTGGCCCGATGGCGATCTCACCACCGACCGCCCGCTGCCCGCGAGCATCAACGCCGCCGCGCTGCAAGCCGCGTCCGACTGGGCCTTCAACCGCCTAAGCGAGCAGATCACGCTGAGCCTGCTCATCGTCTACAAGGGCGAGATCATCCACGAGCGCTACGCCCCCGGCGTCGACATGCGCACCCGCACGCGCACGTGGTCCACCGCTAAAAGCATCGCGGTCACACTCATCGGCATGCTCGCCGACGAAGGGCGCATGCACCTCGACGAGCCGCTCCCGATCGAGTGGCTCCCGCGCATGCCCGATGCCGAGAACGACCCGCGCCGCGCCATCACGCTCCGTCACGTGCTCAACATGTCGAGCGGGCTCTACCCCGTGGACAGCTTCAACATGGAATACGCCACGGGCTCCGGCCTCGCCTACTGGGCCGGCGCAAGCTCCGCCGAGGGCGCACGCAAGCGCGGGCTCGTCCGCGAGCCCGGCACGCACTGGGACTACGAAAACTACGACACGCTCCTCGCCGTCTACGCCATGAAGCAGACGCTCGGCTCGGACGACGCCTACCACGCCCTCCCGCGCGCCGCCCTCCTCGACCGCATCGGCATGCGCTCCACACTCCTCTCCACCGACCGGTTCGGCGACTTCATCCTCTCAAGCCAGGTCTACACCAACGCGCGCGACCTCGCCCGCTTCGGGCTCCTCTACCTCAACGAAGGCGTATGGAACAACCAGCGCCTGCTCTCCAAGGAATGGATCGACTTCACACGCACCCCCGCGCCCGCCACCGCCGAGCACGGCAACTTCTACGGCGGACAATGGTGGCTCGTCCCCGACGACCGCACCGACATCCCGCACGACGCCTACTCCACCGCCGGCAACCGCGGGCAATACGTCGTCGTCGTCCCCTCGCACGACACCGTCATCGTCCGCCGCGGGCTCGACTACGGACGCCAAGGCTTCAACCAGTGGGACCTCACACGCGAAGTGCTCAAGGCCATCGAGCCGAAGTGATCTCGCGCTCCAACAATCCCCCATGACCCTCCAACACCGCCGCCTCTCCACAAACTGTGCTGTCCGTGTCTCCCCCATCTGCCTCGGCACCATGAACTTCGGCCCCGCCACCGAAGAGCCCGACTCATGGGCCATCATGGACCGCGCCCTCGACGCCGGCGTCAACTTCTTCGACACCGCCAACGTCTACGGCCGCGCGTTCTGGACGCGCGAGCCCACCGGGCACGCCGGACTCACCGAGGAGATCATCGGACGATGGCTCGCCCAGGGCGGCAGGCGCGAGCGCATCGTCCTCGCTACCAAGGTCTACGGCGACATGCGCACCGTCACCGACGAGCCCGACCGCGCCTCCGGGCTCAGCGCACGCCGCATCATCCTCGACTGCGAAGACTCACTCCGCCGACTCCAGACCGACTACATCGACCTCTACCAGATGCACCACACCGACCGCGACTGCCCCGTCGACGAAGTGCTCGAAGCGTTCCACACGCTCAAGCGCCAGGGCAAGATCGTCTACATGGGATCGAGCAACTTCGCCGGGTGGGATATCGCCCGGTACGCCGAGCGCGCACGCCAGCTCGGCTCGCCCGGGCTCGTCACCGAGCAGAGCGTCTACTCACTCCAGAACCGCGCCATCGAGTCCGAACTCGTCCCCGCCTGCCGACACTACGGCATCGCCATCCTCCCCTACTCCCCCCTCGCCGGCGGCCTGCTCGCCGGCGTACGCGCCGGCGCCGACTCCGGCAAGACCGCCCGGCGCGCCACCCGCACCAACGACCACGCCGACCAGGTCGCCCGCTACGAAGCCTTCTGCAAAGACCTCGGCGCCGCGCCCGCAACCGTCGCCCTCGCCTGGGTGCTGCACAACCCCGTCGTCGCCGCGCCCATCATCGGCCCACGCACCATGGAGCAGTTCACCTCCACCCTCGCGGCAACCGAACTGAAGCTCGACGCCCAGGCCCTCGCCGCGCTCGACGACATCTGGCCCGGACCGGGCGAGGCGCCCAAGAACTACGCTTGGTAGCCATGCAACAGCCGCCGCTCATCGTCGGGGCAGGTCCTGTCGGGCTCGCCGCGGCGTTGTTCCTCGCACGCCGCGGCATCGTGCCCCGCGTCATTGAGAAACGCCCCCACCGCTCCCACGAATCGCGCGCCCTCGCCGTCAACCCCCGCACCCTCGACCTCCTGGAGCAAACGGGCGTCACCGCGCGCATGCTCGAGCTCGGCGCGCCCATGCGCGGCGCGCAGTTCTGGCCATGCCACGATCACCACGTCGAAGCCAACTTCAACGAGTTGCACGCCCGACACCCGTTCATGCTCGCGCTCTCGCAATCGGTCACGGAGCGCCTGCTCGAAGAGGCGTTCGAAGCCGCCGGCGGTCGCGTCGAGCGCAACCGCGAACTCGTCGCATGCGAGTCGCACGACAACAGCGCCCACGCCACCATCCGCGACACCGACGGCACGACCGAAGAGCTCGACGCGCCATGGCTCCTCGCCGCCGACGGCGCGCACAGCACCACCCGCAAGTCGCTCGACATCGACTTCCCCGGCGCCGCGATGCCACACGACTGGTACCTCGCCGATCTCCCGCTCGAAACCACCCTCGCCATCGACCGCGCGCACGGCCTCTTCCTCGAACACGGCGCCTTCGTCTTCTACATCCGCGTCGTCACCGACGCGCGCGCCGATCACGCGCCCCACGTCTGGCGCGTCATCTCCAACCGCCCCATCACCTTCGACAAGCTCCCCCACGCCCGCGCGGCCGGCGAGCCGATCTGGTCGTCGTCGTTCCGCGTCGCGCACCGACTCGCCGCGACGTTCCGCGTCGGGCGGGCTTTCCTCGCGGGCGATGCAGCCCACATCCACTCCCCGATCGGCGCGCGCGGCATGAACCTCGGCATCGAAGACGCCGCCGTCTTCGCCGCCCTCATCGCGACGGATCGCGTAGACGAGTACGAATCGCGCCGCCGCCCGGTCGACGACGCCGTGGTCCGGCGCGTGCGCATCATCTCGAGCCTGGCCGACGCCGACTCAGCCGTCCTGCGCATCGCACGTCGCTTCGCGCCCCAGGTCTTCCTCAACATCGCCCCCGTCCGCCGCCGCATCGTGCGGACCGTCGCGGGCCTCGATCATCCCCTCCCCCCGGAAGTGGCGACGCCGCCCGCGTAGTCAGCCGAGGCCGACCGCGCGAGCGGCGCACCCGATTGCGCAGTCACCCTACTTCGCGAAGTCACCCCGCTTCGCCGCCTCCAGCTTCTCGATCATCCGGGCGCCCTGTTCCTTCGAAACCTCACCGGCGCGCATCAGCGCCTCGATCTCGCGCACGCGCAGCGCCGCGGCGGACTGCCTCGCCCGCAACGCGTCCTGTGCCGACAACGATCGCTGCACGTCCGCGAGTTCCGCATGAAGGTCCGCCAACCGCGCCTGCCCCTCGGCACGCGAGATCTGCTCGGCAACCAAAAGGTCCTCGACCTCGGCCATCCGGTTCGCCAGCGCTTGCTGCTTCTCGCGCAGCGACCGCTGCTGCACCACCAGCGCCCGCACCCGCGCGATCTCCTCCTTCGTCGCCCGGAGTTCGCGCGTCGCCTCCACGCGCGACACCTCGCCGCGTGCGACCCGCGCCTCGATCTCGCTGATCCGCGCCGCCACCTTCGCTTCGAGCGCATCCACATCCGGGCCGGTCGCCGTCCGCGGCACGGCGTTCGCGCCCACAGCCTGCTGATCGTGCAACGGTGCGCTCCTCGCCGCAACCGCCTCACCGCCGAACGCCACCTGCAGATCGGCCAGCGCCCGGAGCCCGTCCGCACGCGAGATGCGCCCGGACGCGATCGCGTCCTTGATCTCATGCGCGTGCCGCACGTGCGCGTCATCCGCTTCATGCGTGTGCATCACGTCATGCGAGGCAACCGGGTTATGACCCTTGTGCACACCATGAACCTCGTGAGCACCCTGCGCAGCACTCTGCGCGTGCACCACACCCGCGGGGCCCGCGTGCCACGGATCATGCTCCGTGGCGAGCCGATCGTGAATCGCTCGCACGTGCGCGCTCCCCTCCACCGCCGATACCTCGCCCGCGGCGACCGACTCCTTGATCTTCGCCGCGGCTTCCGCAAGCTGCGCACGCGCCTCCGCGAGACGCCGAGCCTCGACGAGCTTCGCCTCTCCCTCGGCCGCCGTCATCTTGCCCGCCGCCAAGGCCCGCTTGATCTCCGCCTCGGTTCGCGCCAACTGGCCCGCCAGGTCCTCATGAAGCGTGGTCCGGAGCGTCGCCGCCGAGAGTGCAGCTTCCGCCTCCGCCGGAGTCATCCGGCCGGCGAGCAAAGCCTCATGCACGTTCCGTCGGGTCACCGAGAGGTACGCCTCGCTCTTACTCTGCCCGAGCACGTCCATCGCAAACCGCATGTCCAGATGATCGCGCAGCTTGCGGTGCGCGCCCTCCAGCTTCTCCGCCGCCTGCGCTTCCGAGATCTCGCCCGCCGCGACCGCGTCCCGGAGATCGGTCTCCAGTCGCTCCATCTCCACCTGTGCGGTGCGCTCGATCTCCGACCCTCGATACACCAGCGTGTCGTAGAGCTCGCGCACGCGCTCGGTCGAATCCTGCGACGTCGCGAGCTGCCGCAGCAGACGCACGACGTCGTCGTCGTCATCGACCCACCCGCTCGCCGCCTGCGCGAGCCCGGCCGCGGCGATCATCGCGCCCGCCGCCACGCCCGCCGCGGCGCGCCAGCCCGCGCCCTTCACCCGCGCCGTGTGCTTCACTCCAACGATGCGTGCGATCCGTTCCATCAGTGAACCTCCATTCGCTGCTACCGCAGCCGTCGTGCGTGCCACGCGGAGCGACTCCAACTCCGCGAGAGCTTCTGCAAACACAAGCGGGCTCCCGCTCAAACGCACCGCCGCGTCATCGCAGCAATGCTCGCGTTCAGCCCGAATCCGCCCCGAGAGCCACCAGACCACCGGGTGGAAGAACAACACCGTCTCGATCACAAGCTGCACCGCGTTCACCCAGTGATCGTGCCGACGGATATGCCAGAGCTCGTGCGCCAGCAGCGCACGCACCTGCTCCGGCGTCATGCCCGTCAGCACCGACACCGGAACGACCACCACCGGCCGAAACCACCCCACCACCATCGGCACGTCCGCGACGGTGCTGCGCACCAGACGCACGACACGCCCCATACCCAGCTCACACTGCAACTCATCAAAGAGCGCGCCCCACTCTCCGCCAGCCTCCGACACCCCGACCCGCGCAAGCCGCTTCGCACACACACACTGCGCGCACAATCTCACCCATAGTGCCGCAACCCCCAACACCCAGGCCCACGCCACCCACTCCACCACCACCGCCCCGCGCGACGCGTCGCTCGCCGCCGCCGGCGCTACGCCAACGGCACCGATCGCTCCGGACATACGCCCCAGGCCCGGCTCGCCGACAAGCCCCCACACAAACGACCCAACGAACGCCACCGCACAAGCACACAGTGCCGCGCAGGCCACCGCGTACCGCGATCCGGCTGAGCGTTCGCGCATCCACGCGAGCACCAGGCCGGCGACGGCGCCGATCGCCGCGCCCTGCCACACCGAGTGCAACACCGCCGTCCCCAACGCCTCCATGACCATCTCAACCCGGCTCATGCCCCACCCTCCTGACGCTCCAGGGCGTCGAGCATCGCCCGGATCTCCCGCAACTCCTCGGGGGTCGACTTCCGCGCCGACAGCGCCTGCAACACGAGGTTCCCGGGTGACCCGGCAAACGCTCGGTCCACCAGGTCGCGCACCAGTTGCCCTTGCGTCTGCTTCTGCGGACGAGCCGCACGAAACACCTGCGGCCGGACCGTCGCATCGCGCTCGAGCAGCCCCTTGTCCGTCATGATCTGCATGAGCTTGAGCACCGTGGTGTACCCCACGCCCTGCCGCTCGCCGAGTTCGTTGAACACCTCACGCACGGTCGCCGAGCGACGCTCCCAGATCACGCCGAGGATGGCGAGTTCGGCGTCCGTCGGCTTTCGATCAGGGGATGTCGCAGACAACACCCGGCTCCACTTACGAAGGTCTTCGTCAAATCTATCGGCACCCACACCCCGCCGCAACAAGAAACACGAAGAATTTCGTCATTCCTGCCCGCTGCCGACGCCCGGCTCACCCGCCCGGGCTCCCCACCTGCTCCCGCGCCGCATCCAGGATCTCCGCCACCACCGTGTTCAACTCCAGGCTTGAGAGCGGATCGACCGCGCAGGCCCCTCGCACCACCTGACGCAGATACGTCCACTCATTCTCCAAGTGCGCCGGCTTCTTCGCCGCCTCCACCGCCCGCATCGGCCCGTCCGGCGCGCGCACCCGCAGCGCATCCCACTTCCCCGCGTGGATGGACCCGCGCTCCGTATACACATCCATCTCCTTGTTGTCGTGCGTCCACGCCCACGACGCCTGGATCACCGCCGTCGCGCCCGAATACGTCAGCACGATCGTCGCGTCATCATCCACGCGTGGATATCGCTCCGGCTTGAGTTGGCTCGCCGACGCCACCACGCTCGTCGGGCGCGCTCCATCCATCATCCACGTCGAGAGCACCGCCCCGTAGCAACCGAAGTCCACCAGGGCGCCGCCGCCGTTCCCGACCGGGTCCGTAAGCCACTCCAGGAACTCATCAGAACACCCGATCTCCTGCGGCCCGCGATGCCCGTGCCGAAACACCATCCGCCGAACCGGCGCCATCTCGCCCGCATCCACCATCCGCTTCGCCTCGCGCACCGACGCGTACCAACTCGTCTCGAAGTTGGTCAGCACAAGCACGCCGTTCGCGCGCGCAAGCTCGCCCATCCGGTGCGCATCGCGCGCCGAATACGAGAGCGGCTTCTCCAGCAACAGATGCACCCCCCGCGGCGCACAAGCCTCAACCGCCCCCAAGTGATCCGCGATCGACGACATCACGCTCACCGCCTCGGGCTTCGACTTCTCGAGCATCTCCTCGACCGTCGCATACCGGATCGACGGATCGATCCCGTACCGCGCCGCCAGGCGAGTAAAGAGCTCGTCGTTCGGCTCGTACACCCCCACCAGTTCGACGTCCTCCCGGTTCGCCGCGTTCCAAAGCAGCCCGTGCACGTGCCCATGCACCATCCCCACGAGCCCGATCCGCAGCGCTCCCGAACGCTCCGAAAGCCGAAGCTCCCTCGCCTCTTGCCCCCATGCTCGAGCGCCGACCACGAACAACAAGGACAGAGCCACACACCACGCCAGAGTCGCATTCGCTCGTATCATGCCCCAGCCTACATCGTCCGCCTCGTCCTCCCACCAGCCGACAGAACCACGCAGGCCCTCCCCCTACGATCCCGCCATGTCCGCCTCCTCCAACGGCTTGAACGGCGCGACCCGCGACGCGAACGCGCCCGTCACCATCCGCACCCTCCGCGCCATGGCCTCTCGCGGCGAGACCTTCGCCTGTCTCGCCGCCTACGACGCCACAACCGCCCGATGGCTCGAGCGCGCCGGCGTCCACGTCCTGCTCGCCGGCGACTCGGCCGCCGAGGTCATCCTCGGGCTCCCCCGCACCGTCCACATGCCGCTGGAGGTCTCGATCGCCCTCACCGCCGCCGTCAAACGCGGCGCCCCGCGCACCCACGTCATGGCCGACATGCCCTTCATGAGCTACCAAGCCTCACCCGACGACGCCATGACCAACTGCGGACGCTTCCTCACCGAGGGCCTCGCCGACTCGGTCAAGATCGAAGCCGACGCGTCCTACGCCCCGCTTGTCGATCGCATGACCAGAGCCGGTATCCCCGTCTGTGCGCACATCGGATCGCGCCCGCAGACCGCAGCCCTCACCGGCGGGTACACCTCCGCGGGGCGCACCGCCGACGAAGCCCGGCGCATCGTCGACGACGCCGTGGCCCTCGAACAGGCCGGCGCACTCCTCCTGCTCGTCGAAGCCGTGCCGGACGAGGTGTCCCGCGCGATCATCACCCGCACGACGGCGCCCCTGATCGGCATCGGCGCAGGCCCGGCCTGCCACGGGCAGATCCTGGTCGTCCACGACCTCCTCGGCATGACCGATCACCCGCCCCGCTTCGCCGAGCCCGTCGCCTCGCTCGGCCCGGCCATCGAGCAAGCCGGAAGAGACTGGGTCCGCAGGGTCCGGGAAGGATCGATCGGCGGCGTGCGTTACACCATGCGAGAGGGAGAGGCCGAACGCCTCTCCCCGGGCCAGGCAGCCCCGCCGCAACGCATCCGTTCGGATTCCGAACCCGAATCGGTAAGCTAGCCAGACGGGTTGTCCCCCGCGGTGCATCCGGGCCGATTGAAGGACCGGCGGCGCCCAATGACGCCCCGACCGAGGAGGCTTCGTATGCGCAGATTTGTGTCGTGGGGTCCGGCGCTGGTGGTCATCGTCACAGCCGCCCTCGCCGCCTGGCTCACGCCCAACCTCGCACGCCACGTCGGGTACGCCCAAGCCGAGGCTCGCGTCGTGCTCGCGCGCCAGGAGCTCCACGACGACGACATCCTCGAACGGATGAGCCTCGCGACGCGGGCCGTCGCCGAATCGGTCCTCCCTTCCGTCGCGCACATCGAGGTGCGCTCGGGGCGGGGGCGGTCCGGGGCTGCCGGCGCGGGATGGCTCTTCGATGACGAAGGACACGTCATCACCAACGCCCACGTGATCTCCGGGGCACGGTCCATACGGGTCGAGCTCTCCGACGGACGGGTCTTCCAGGCCGAGCGCGTCGGCGTCGACCCCTTCACCGACATCGCCGTCATCAAGCTCCCCACGACCGACGGGCTCGTGCCAGCCGACCGTGCCACCGGTGACCACCCGCAGGTCGGCGACATCGTCTTCGCCTTCGGCTCGCCCTTCGGCTTCAAGTTCACCATGAACCAGGGCATCATCTCCGCCCTCGGACGCGACCCCCAGGGCGCGGTGCAGATCGGCAACGGCTTCACCAACTTCATCCAGACCGACGCCGCAGTAAACCCGGGCCATTCCGGCGGCCCGCTCGTCAACGCCAACGGCCGCGTCATCGGCATGAACGTCGCCATCGCGACCGGCGCCGACAACGACGGCTCGATCGAAGGACAGTCGGCCGGGATCTCCTTCGCCATCCCGCTCACCACCATTGAGGGCGTCGTCACGCAGCTCATCGAGACCGGCACCGTCCGTCGAGGGTTCCTCGGCGTTTCCAGCATTCGCACCAACGACCCGCTCTTCACCCCCACCGGATACGAGCCCTTCAACGGGTCCGGCGTGCTCGTCCCCTCCGTCACGCGAGGCGGACCAGCCGACCTCGCTGGCCTGAGGCCCGGCGACATCATCACGCACGTCGATGGCGAACGCGTCACCTCCGTCGGCGTGCTCCGCTCACTCATCTCGAACAGCCCCCCGGGCCAGACGGTCCACGTCACCGTCCAGCGCGACGGCGCTTCGCGCAACATGCAGGTCACACTCGCGGAGTTCCCCGAAGAGCAGATGGCCAGTTCGCCCGTATTCGACCAGGAACTCCAGCGACGTGGGCTCGTCATACGCGAAACGCGCGACGAGAGCGAACTGCGCGTGTTCGCCGTCGAGCCCAACACGCCCGCGTCCCGCGCCGGACTCCAGCCGGATCAGGTCATCCTCGCGGTCAACGGCACACGCATCGAGGGCGTGAGGCAGTACCTCAGCGTGTTGGTCGAGACCGACATCCTCGTCGGCGAGCCACTCCGCCTAACGGTCCGCGACGTCGGCGACGAATCGGGCGAGAGCGAGCGAACGGTCACCCTGCGAGCACGCTAGCCGCCGGTGTCGGTCAGTCGTCTTCTTGATGGCGCCGATCGCCGCGTTCGCGCCTCGGCGCGCGCCGAAACTCGCTTTCATAGGGGTCCGCCTCAGGCGCGCCTCGTGAGGGTCCACCACCCCGATCCCCGCCGCCATAGCCACCACCCCCGCCGCGGTATCCGCCGCCACCACCGCCGCCGCCACCACCACCGCGATACCCACCTCCGCCGCTGTAGCCACCACCTCCGCCTCGATGCCCGCCCCCGCCGAAACCACCACCACCACCACCGCCGCGTTGCCCTCCGCCGTATCCGCCGCCACCACCACCGGACTCACGATCGCGCGCCTCGTTGACCACCAGCGGGCGACCGTCGCAATCCGCCCCGCTCATCTTCTCCATCGCCGCCTGCGCATCGGAATCAGATGCAAACTCCACAAACCCGAACCCACGCGAGCGACCGGTCTCGCGGTCGGTAATCACCCGCGCACCCACCACCGCTCCAAACTCCTCGAACATCCCCTGCAGCGCACCGTCATCAACCGAGAACGGAAGATTGCCCACAT
>JAUIFD010000129.1 GCA_030429485.1 Phycisphaerae bacterium
CGGTATCCTCGGCGCATGCGCACACTTCTTGTCGTCCTCGCGGCTCTCACCGCGCTCGCGCACGCCGATCCCTGGCTCGTGCTCGAGCCACCGCCCGAGATCGCACGCGGGCAGACCATCGTGCTCGTCTCGGGCGATGAGGAATACCGCTCGGAGGAGGCGCTCCCGCAGCTCGGAGCGATCTTGGCATGCCGCCAGGGGTTCCGGTGCGTGGTGCTGTTCGCGATCGACCCGGATTCGGGCGAGATCAACCCGGACAACCGGAGCTCGATCCCCGGGCTCGAACACCTGGGCGACGCCGACCTGATGATCATCGCGACGCGCTTCCGTGACCTGCCCGAAGAGGACATGGAGCGGATCGACGCGTACGTGCGCTCGGGCAAGCCCATCATCGGCATGAGGACAGCGACCCACGCGTTCAACATCACGGGGTCGGAGCGGTTCGCGTATTACTCGTGGAACTTTGAGCCCAAGAGCGAGCCTTGGCCTTGGCGCGGCGGATTCGGCAAGGGGGTGCTCGGCGAGACGTGGGTCGCCCACCACGGCGACCACGGACACCAGAGCACGCGGGGTGAGATCGAGGCGAGCGAACATCCGATCGCGCGCGGACTCGAGACCCACGCCCCGTGGGGCCCGACCGACGTGTACGCCGTCGGCGAGCTGCCGAAAGACGCGAAGGTGATCGCACGGGGCGCCGTGCTCGACGGGATGACCCCTGACGCGCCCAAAGCGCAGACCGACAAGAACGACCCGATGATGCCCATCGCGTGGACGCGCGAGAGCGAGGTGCGCAGCGGTACCACGCGACGCGTCTTCACGACCACCATGGGCGCCGCGACCGACCTGCAATCCGAGGGCACGCGAATGATGCTCGTCAACGCGGCGCTCTGGGCGATGGGGCTCGAGGATGACATCCCCGCGGACGGGTGCGATGTGCGCCTCGTCGGCGAATACCACCCGACCGACTTCGGTTTCGGCGGGTTCATCAAGGGACGCACGCCCGGGGACTACCGAGCATCCTGCGAGGGGAGCGAGAAGTGAACCGCCTGACCTTCCTGCTTGTGGTACTTGTCGCGGTCGTCCTCGCGCCGTCGGCCCGCGCCCAGAGCGACCTCGAACCCGGCTCGCGCGTGATGCTCATGGGCAACACGTTCGGCGAGCGGTGGGCGATGTCGGGGTACTTCGAAGCCCTCGTGCATGCGGCACACCCGGGGCAAGAGCTCACCGTCCGCTCGTTCCCCTGGTCGGGTGACGAAGTGGCGCTGCGCCCGCGTGAGCTCAACGTGCCGACCACGCTCGATCACCTCGGGTCGTTCGATCCAGACGTGGTCGTGATGTGCTACGGGATGGTCGAGAGCTTCAAGGGCAAGGCGGGCGTCGAGCAGTTCGAGCGAGAACTCGGAGCCCTGTGCGAGACCGTGCGCGCGCGCGAAGGCGACGAACCACGCCGCCTCGTGCTCGTTTCGCCCATTCGACACGAAGACCTCGGCGGCGGGTTCGCCAGTGAAGCGGATGTCGCGGCCCACAACGCCTCAATCGCCGACTACGTCGCTGCGATACACAGGGTCGCGGAGGACACCGGCTCGGCGTTTATTGACCTGTTCGACACGCAATCGGAGAACGGGCTTGCGCTCACGAGCAACGGCGTCCACCCATCCGATTACGGGTGCTTCGCGTACGCACGCGAGTTTGGGCGTCAGATCGGGTGGATCCACGCCGCACGCCATGGGGAAATGAACGAGGCCGGCGAAGCGGGCGTCGCGCTCGCCGACTCGTGCGCCGACAAGTTCTGGTACGAGCGTCTGATCTACCGCCCCACGAACACGGAGTACGTGTGGGGCAGGCGCCATGAGCCGTTCGGCGTCGTCAACTTCCCGGAGGAGTTCGAGCAGCTCGAGCGCATGGTCGCGGCCCGGACCGCGCGGATTCGCGCGATGGACCTCCCGGAACCGGGCGACCTCTTCGCCGAATACACCGAGCGCGACCCGGTGTGGCCCGCGCTCCCGCTCGCACTCGGCCTCCCCGAGGATTACTGGACGCCAACGCCCGTCGAGGCCAAGGGCACCGAGACCTCACTCGGCAGCTTGGAGATCAAGCCGAGCGAGGAGTTCCTGAGCACGTTCACGGTGGCCGACGGATATGAGATCGAGTGCTTCGCGTCGGAAGAGGACTTCGAGGAGCTCGCCAACCCGCTCGCGCTGACGTTCGATACGAAGCACCGCTTGTGGGTGCTCGTGGCGCCGACCTACCCGCACCTGATGCCGGGCGACGCGCCTCGCTGCAAGCTCATTATCCTCGAAGACACCGACGGCAACGGGCGCGCCGACAAGCGGACGATCTTCGCCGACCGCCTGTACATCCCCACGGGCTTCGCGATCGACTCGGACGCGGTCTACATCGGGCAATCGCCCGACCTGCTCCGCCTGCGCGACCTCGATGGCGACGACCACGCCGACACGCGCGAGATCGTGGCGACCGGGTTCGCGATGCCCGACTCCCACCACCAGATCTCCGCCTTCGAGTGGGACCCCGCCGGCGGCATCATGCTGCACGAGGGCGTGTTCTCCAACGCAAACGTCGAGACGCCCTACGGCGTGCGGCGCACGCGCGATGCGGCGGTGTGGCGCTTCGATCCTCGCACCGAGCGGCTCGAGGTGATGTCACACTGCGGTTTCGCGAATCCGTGGGGGCACGCGTTCGACGACTACGGACAGTCGATGCTCGCCGACGCTTCGGGCGGCGACAACTTCTCGTTCTCGCACGTGATCCACGCGTTTACGTACCCACGCAAGCCGGGGCGCCCGGGCCCGATCCTCAACCGTGGACGCCCGACCGCGGGCGCGGAGCTCGTCGCGAGCCGCCAGTTCCCGCCCGAGGCGCAGGACACGTTCCTGGTCAACCAGTCGATCGGTTTCCACGGCACGCGCTGGGATCGCCTGATCGAGTCCGGCTCGTCGTGGCGTGCCGAGCACATGCCGCAAGACCTCGTGCAGTCGAGCGACGCGAACTTCCGACCGGTCGCGATGGAGATCGGACCGGACGGCGCGCTGTATCTCGTCGATTGGTGCAACCCGCTGATCGGGCACATGCAGTACTCGACCCGCGACCCGCGCCGCGATCACGCCCACGGACGCATCTGGCGCATCAAGTACTCGGCCAACGACCTGCTCACCCCGCCGAACATCGAGGGCGAGTCCGTGCAGCGCCTGCTCTCGATGCTGCGCCTGCCCGAGCGCAACACGCGCCAGCTCGCACGCCGCAAGCTCCAGACGACGGACCCGAATGCCCTCTTGCCTGCGCTGCGCCGGTGGCTCACCTCGCTCGACGCGATGACCGACCCCATGCACGATCGCCTCTGGCTCGAGGCGTTGTGGATCCACCAAGCGACAGGGCGCGTCGATCAGAGCCTGCTCGAACGCGTGGCGCAGCTCCAGAGCCCCTACGCCCGCGCCGGCGCGATCCGCGTGGTGCGCCACTGGCTTGTCTCGGGCGATCTCACGGCCGCGCAGGCGGCGCCGATCCTGGAACGAGCCGCGAACGACGACGACATGCACGTGCGCCTCGAAGCGGTGATCGCTTGCGGGTGGCTCAACCCCGACGAGGGCATCCGCATCGCCTCGCTCGCCGCCGACCTGGAGATGGACAGCGCACTCAACACCGTGCTGCGCGAGACCCTCATCCACCTCGCGCCGGGCGCCGCGGGCAACCACCCGCTCGTCCGACGCCTGCGCCTTGAGCAGCTCCCCGTCGACAAGCTCGCCGAGGAGACCTTCGATCCCATGGTGGGCGAGGTGATGCTCGGACGCTCGGACGTGCCGATTGCGGATCGCATCGCGGCCGCGGAGCGCCTGGGGGGCGAGGCGGTCGCACCCTACCTGCTCGCGCAGCTCGGCGATGTTCGCCGCGAGAGCTCCGCGGGTTCGCTCAGCGAAGTCGTGCTCGCTCTGCCGTCCGCGGAGGTCGCCGGCTCGCTCAGTGCGCTCCGAACCTCGCTGAAGGCGGAGAACGAGAGCGTGCGTGCGCACGCCGCAGCCCTGATCATGCGCGAGGCGCCGGACGACACCTCGCTCCGCGCCGCCGACCCCGACACTGTGCTCGCCGGCGCGGCGCTGCTCGAACCCGGTGAAGCCCCCCCGGCGGTGATCACCCGCCTGCGCGAGCAGGTGCGCTCCTTCGCCGAATCGCGCCCGGTGATGGAGCAGATTGTGCGTCACACGCCGCCCGAGGCGCGGTCGGAGCTCGCCTCCTGGCTGCGCACGATCGTGGACGCGGGCATCGAACGACCGCTCGATTGGTCGCTCGCGCAGGGATTGACGATGGCTGCGGCGAGGGCGCTCGCCGAGATGGGCGAACCGGGCCCGGTCGAGGCGGCTTCGCCCGAGGTGATGGCCCTCGGGCGCGAGGTCTTCCTCGACGAGGCGATCGGGTGCGCACGCTGCCACGCGCCCCATGGGCGAGGGCTCGAGGGCTTCCCGCCGCTCGATCGTTCACCGTGGGTGCTCGGCGGGCCGCAACGGGTCAGCGCGATCGCCCTGCACGGGCTCTACGGCGAGATCGTGGTGCCGGGCAAGATGCGGCTGACGTCCTCCATGGCGCCGCTCGGTCTGCTTATGAGCGATGAGCAGGCGGCGGCCGCGATCACGTACGTGCGCCAGAGTTGGGGTAACTTTGCGCCCGCGGTCGAGCCCGCGACCATCGCCGCCGCACGCCACGACAAGCCGGAAAGCGGCCTGATGTGGACCACCGCGGCCATCCTTGAGCGATACCCGTTCGAACACGAGGGCGCGTTCGGACGCCTCGCCGGCGCCCCGCCCGCACCGACGATCGAAGTCGGTGGCTCGACCCAGGCGAGTACAGCCCCTGCCACGAGCGATAGCACGCAAGCAGCTTCCGGTTCTGGAACGGCCGCCGCGACGGCGGCGCGCGTCACACGCGGTGGCGTCGGCGGGCCAAGCATCGGCATCGTCCCGCTCTTCCTGGCCGCTGGCGCGGTGTTCGTCGTCGTCGTGATCGGCGCGGCGTGGGCGTTCAGGAAGATGGGCGCGGAGTAGGGCGAAACACGTCGGAGCGGGGGCCGCCTCGTGCCTACTTGAGCAGACGCTCGAGGTACCCGATGTCGACCCCGCCCGCCGCGAAATCGGAGTTCTGCATCAGGCGCGCATGCAAGGGCGTGGTCGTCTTGATCGGGCCGACGCGCAGCTCGCGCAGCGCCCGGGCTGTGCGGCGCAGGCACGCGTCGCGATCCTCCGCATGCACGATCAGCTTGGCGATCATCGAATCGTAGTTGGGAGGCACGCGATACCCCGGCACGACGTGCGTGTCCATGCGCACGCCTGGGCCGCCCGGCACCTCCCATTGCTCGATGCGCCCTGCCGATGGCATGAACCCGCGTTCGGGGTCTTCCGCGTTGATGCGGCACTCGATCGCGTGCCCGTTGACCGAGATATCGCGCTGCTTGAAGGGCAGAGGTTCACCCGCGGCGATCAGGATCGACTGCTTGACGATGTCCACGCCGGTGATCGCTTCGGTCACCGGGTGCTCGACCTGCACGCGCGTGTTGACCTCCAGCATGTAGAAGTCCTGATTGGCGTCCATCAGGAACTCGACCGTCGCGGCCCCGGCGTACTCCGCGTGCTTCACCAGGCGGGCCGCCGAAGCGCCGAGTTGGTCGATCTTCTTGCGCTCGACGCCCGGCGCCGGCGCTTCCTCGATGAGCTTCTGGTGACGCCGCTGGACGGAGCAGTCGCGCTCATAGAGATGGACCGCGTGCCCGTGCTTGTCGCCGAGCACCTGCACCTCGACGTGGCGTGCGTGCTCGAGGTACTTCTCGATGAAGACCGCGCCGTTGCCGAAGGCGGCCAGCGCCTCTTGTCCCGCGGCCCGGAGGTTGGTGCGGAGTGAAGCCTCGTTGCGACAAATGCGCATGCCGCGCCCACCGCCGCCCGCCGCCGCCTTGATGATGACCGGGTACCCGACCTCCGCCGCGACCTTGACCGCTTCTTCCTCGTCCTCGACCTCGCCCTCGGAGCCCGGGAAGATCGGCACCTTGGCCTTCTGTGCGGTCCGCTTGCACTCGACCTTGTCGCCGAGCTTGCGCATCGCCTCGGGAGAGGGGCCGATGAACTCGATCTTGCAGTCGCGGCAGACTTCGGAGAAATCCGCCCGCTCCGCGAGGAAGCCGTACCCCGGGTGGATCGCGTCGACGTCCGCGATCTCCGCCGCGGAGATGAGGCGAGAGATGTTGAGGTACGAGTCCTTCGCGGGCGCATCGCCGATGCAGATCGCGCGATCCGCGAGGCGCAGGTAGGGCGCGTCGGCGTCGGCCTTCGAATACACGCACACCGCCTCGATGCCAAGCTCGTGGCACGCCCGGAGGATGCGAAGGGCGATCTCGCCCCGGTTGGCGATCAGCACTCGTCGAAACATGCGGTATCCCGGCGCGGTTCAGCTCCGCGCAGCACGCTCAGGAAGGACGGACGAGGAGAAGCTCTTGTCCAAACTCGACCGAGTCGCCGCTATTCACGCAGACCCGCTCGACCGTGCCGGACACCTCGGACTTGATCTCGTTGAACACCTTCATCGCCTCGACCAGGCAGACCGTCGTCCCGCTCGACACGCTCGATCCCACCTTCACGAATGGCTCGTCGTCGGGCGACGCGGCAGAGTAGAAGGTGCCGACCATGGGTGACTCGACCGCGATGAGACCGGAGTCCCGTGCGGCGCCATCGCCGTTTGGCGTTTCGCCCGAATCATCGACGGGCGTGGGCGACGCGCCGGGTGCGCCAGCGGCGTAGGAGTACCCCATCGGCACGGGCATCATGCCCGCCGACGCTCCGCCGCGCTTGATGCTGACCTGCTCGTCCTTGTCGTTGAGATCGAGCTCCGTGAGCTCGTTCTCGACCATGAGTTTCACAAGCTCTTTGAGCTTACGGATGTCGATCATCGCGTCCTCCGCGCTCTAGTCGAGCGTGGCCCACTCCCGCGTGCGCGGGAGGGCGCCGAGCCGTCGGCTGCCGCGCTCGGTCACGAGGTAGTCGTCCTCGATCCGCACACCACCGATCCCGGGAAGATAAACGCCCGGCTCGATCGTGACCACATGCCCCGCCTCCAGCCTGGCCTCGCCGGCGTGCCGCCCGAGGCTCGGACCCTCGTGGATGCGAAGCCCAATGCCATGACCCAAACCGTGCCCAAACTTATCACCGTACCCACACGCCGCGATGTGATCGCGGGCCGCAGCGTCCACGTCACGCGCGAACACCCCCGCTCGGAGCGACGCGACCGCCCGCTCGTAAGCCTCGAGCACGATCTCGTAGATCTCCGCGACCTTGGCAGGCCAGCGCCCGAGGGCGAAGACGCGGGTCGTGTCGCCGTGATACCCGGCGTACTCGGCGCCCCAGTCGATCAGCACGACGTGGTTGCGCCCGACCTTCGCCTTCGCCGGGCGGTAATGCGGGAGCGAGCTGTTGGCCTTGGCGCCGACGATCGTGCCGAAGCTCGGCCCGCTCGCGCCGCGGATCATCATCTCATACTCCAGGCGCGCGCACACTTCGAGCTCGGTCTGCCCGGCTTCGATCGTGGGGAGCGTCGCCTTGAGCGCATCTTCCTGGATGCGGATCGCCTTGCGCAGAATCGCGATCTCGCCTTCGTCCTTGACCATCCGCAGCGTCGAAACGAGCCCATCGGTCTCGTGCAGGCGCTTGGCGCCGATCACTTTGGCGAGCTTCGATCGCACCGCGAGCGTGAGGTGCTCGGCTTGGACGGCGCACCGGTCGGGCTTGAGATCGCGGACGATCCCGCCCGCAGCGGGGGGCATCGCCCCGTCGCGCATGTGGATCGAGACGAGCGGCTTGAAGGGCTCGAGCTCCTCGACGTACCGAAAGTCGCTCACGAGCGTTGGCTTGCCGCGCGCTGGCACGACAAGCCACGAATCGCCCCCATGGAATCCAGTGAGGTACGCGACATCGATCGGATCGGTGACGAGCAGGCAGTCGCACTCCTGCTTCCGCATCGCGGCACGGGCTCGCTTGAGGCGGGCCGCGCAGGGGCTCTGCTTTGAAGTAGTGGCTCTCGCTCGTTTCTTCGCCATAGGAGCGGCGATGATAGCCGCACGCCCCTCCTCGCGACGCTCGTACACTCCGCCCGATGTCCACCGGCGCGACGCGACGCCCAGCGGTGATCGAGGCGGTTGCGCACTCCGCGGTGTGGGCCCCTGTCTTGGTGGCGTTCGCCTTGCTCGCGCCGATGGTGGTTCGGACGATCAGCGGTTGCATCCGCGAGCCTCAGGTCCTAGCCGCCCCATTCGAACGATGGTCGGAACTGCGGGGGTCTTTGCTCTACGCCGCGAGCATCGCGACGCTCGCGGTCGTCGCGGCATGGCCGGTGGCATGGGCGACGCGCGGTTGGCGGGCCGCGCGGGCGTGGGCGATCGCCGCCCCCCTGCTGCTGCCCAGCTATCTCGCCTACGCCGGGTGGACGATGTTGCGCGCACCGGGCACGCCTGTCGGCGATGCGCTCCTGCGTCTGAGCGAACGCGACGGGTTTGCATGGGCGCCCATGGCGACCGGACGAGCCCTCGCCGTTTGGGGTCTCGCGCTGTGGGTGTGGCCGATCGCGGCACTCGTCCTGCGCGTCGGGTGGGAACGCGTGAGCGACACCACACTCGACGCGTTGCGCCTGGAGCAGATGACGGCTCGACGGCGGGCGCTCACACGCCTTCGTCTGGTGCTTCCCGCGGCCATCGCGGCCTGGTCGATCGTGGTCGTGGTCATGCTCGGTTCGGCGATCCCGCTGCACGTGGCCCAGGCGAAGACGCACGCGATCGGCATCTGGCTGGCGCTCGATCAGTGCGCTCCCGATGAGCGCTGGCGGGTGTGGGCCGCGGGCTGGCCCTTGGTTCTCGTCGGGTTCATCGCCGCAGCCATCCTCACCCGCGGACTCACTCGAACGGCGAGCGAGGCGCCCGAGAGTCGTCCCTCGCGCGCGCGCTGGCGCGACTGCATCGCGCCGTGTGTCGTGCTTGGGCTCAGCATCGGGCTTCCGGTCGCTTTGTTCGCGGTCACGGGATGGCGCGGTATCGATCGGTTCGTGCGCCTCGCCGACGACGAGCTGCGTAACGCCGCGATCCAGGTCGCGATCGCGTCGGCGTATGCGATGGTGCTTGCGGTCTCGTCGGCTCGCCTCGCCTCGCTGATGCCTCGGACCGTCACGGGCGTGTTTGTGGTGCTGCTCGGCGTCGCGCTCACCCCGGGCGTGCTCATCGGGGCCGCGGTCTCGTCAGCGACTCTCCACTGGCCCGATCGCGGGGTGCTCGGGCTCGCGCCGCTCCTGCTCGCCCAGACGGCACGGTTCGCGTTCCTGCCGGTCGCCGCAGGGCTCTGGACCGCCCTGTCGGAATCCCGCGATCTCCGCGATTCGCGATCGATCGACCGAGCGACCTCTTGGCGCGGGTGGTGGCGAGGGCGAGGATCGGCGGCGCTCGCCCCCCTCGCCCTCGCTGCGCTCGCGACAGCGATGCTCTGTCTTCAGGAGATCGAGGCGGCGGTGCAGGTCTACACGCCAGGTGTCGCGAGCCTGCCACGCCTGCTCCTCAACTACCTCCACTTCGCCCGCGATGAGGACCTGTCGGCTGCGGTGGCGCTTCTCGCGGGTGTCGGGCTCGTCGGCGTCGCCATGGTGAGCGTGGGCACGTGGATTCTCCGCCCGGCACAACTCCGATCTGGACGCAAGTGAAACCGCCCTGCCCCATACCCAATATGCTGCGAACGGGCATGCCGACTCCTTTCAGACGCCCGCGCCGCTCATGGTCTACCGCTCTCGCCGGTGTGCTCGCCTGTGCGCTCGCGGGCTGCGAGGAGGCGCCCGAGCCGGGTGAGCCGATCGCGGCGACCCAGACACTGGGCGAACCCGGCACCTACCCGGGCCAGTTCGCGTATCCGCGTGTACTCGAGGCCGGCGCGGGCGACCTGTGGGTGATCGACAAGGCGGCTCGCGTCCAGCGCATTGATCCCGATGACGGCGCGTCGCTCGCGGTCTGGAAGATGCCCCGATTCGCCAACGGGAAGCCCGTCGGCCTGGAGGTGACCGAGGACGATCTCGGCCCTTTGCTCTTCATCGCCGACACCCACGAGTTTCGCGTGCTCGTCGAACGCCCGCCCGCCGACGACGCCACCGAACCCCAGTACGTCGCAGAGTTCGGCTCATACGGCACTGATCTCGGGCAGTTCGTCTACCCCACCGACGTGGCGCTGCAGTTCGGCGCCGACGGCGCGCCCGAGCGCATCTACGTCTCCGAGTACGGCGGCAACGATCGCGTGACGTGTTTCGATGCCGACTTCCACCCGCTGTTTGCGTTCGGGCACCACGGCACCGTCGAAGACGAGGGAATCGCCTTCAACCGACCGCAGGCGATCGAACTCGATCCGGCCCGGGGCGAACTGGTGGTCGCCGACGCGTGCAATCACCGGCTCGGTCGCTTTACGCTCGAAGGCGAGCTCATCGCGTGGATCGGGGGTGAGCCGGGCGACTCGCTCGGCGCGTTCACCTATCCCTATGGCCTCGAACTCCTCGACGACGGCACCGTGCTCGTCGCCGAGTTTGGCAACAACCGCGT
>JAUIFD010000130.1 GCA_030429485.1 Phycisphaerae bacterium
TGACCGCCCCGTGGCGGGCTCTGCATCCTACAATGTCACCCCCTACGCGGCGGGCGGCTATTTCGAAAAGATTCAGTGTTTCTGCTTTGAAGAGCAGGTGCTGCAACCGGGGGAGCGGGTCCAGATGCCCGTGACCTTCTTTGTCGACCCGGAGATCGTCGAAGATCAGGACGGCAAATACGTGCATACGATCACGCTATCGTACACATTCTATGAAATCGACCTGCCCGAGGGCCATGCGGCCCTCGACTCCAAGGCAGGCACAAACTTGAACTAGGCCGCTAGGTGAGGGACACTTAAATGGCGCATGCAAAAAATCACGATTATCACATTCTGGCCCCGTCCATCCTGCCTTTCCTGGGTGCGCTAGGCGGCTTCATCATGCTGTTCGGGGCGGTGCTCTGGATGCACGAGATTACCGCCTACCTGTTCTGGGCCGGACTGCTGATGGTTCTCTACGTCATGTTCGACTGGTGGTCCAAGGTGGTGAACGAAAGCCATGTCGGCGACCACACGCACGTCGTGCGCATCGGACTGCGCTACGGGTTCATCCTTTTCGTCATGTCCGAAGTGATGTTCTTCTTTGCCTGGTTCTGGTCGTTCTTCAAACATGCCATGTACCCGATGGAAACCTATGTCGGCACCGAATACGTGGCTCCGGCGATCTACCCGGTCGACGCTCTGCACCTGCCGCTGATCAATACGCTTATCCTGCTGTTGTCGGGCTGCGCCGTCACCTGGGCGCATCACGGCCTCGTGCATGGCAATGACCGCAAGGCGCTGGTCAACGGCCTGGCCATTGGCATCGTGCTGGGCATCGCGATCATCGGCTCGATAGCGATGGCACGGACGGGCGCCTCGTGGGACGCATTCGCAGGTTCGAGCAGCCACCTTCTCGAACTGCGCTCCGAGGTCGTGGCGGGGGACTTCGACGCCGTTCGCAAGGCGGTCGGATCCACCGACGCGTCCACGGCGGCCAAGGTGTTCACCGGCGGCGTCGGCGAGGCGTTGAAGCTCATGCGGTTGAAGTTGAACAAGCTGGTGGCCGAGGCCGTGTTGTGGCTGGTGAAGCTGGCCGACCGCGTGCGGACCATCGTCCAACGCACGGGCGTCATGGTCGGCGTCGCCGCCGGCAATTCATTCGGCATCGTGACGGCCGGGCTCCGCGGGCTGTGGGGAAGTTTCAAGCGGTTCGGGTCGGGCGTGCTCGACCTGTTCCACAACCTGGGCGAGAACATCGGCAAGGTGTTCTCCGCGACATTCGAGGCGATCACGACGGGCTCGCTCAAGCCGTTCACCGAGGGGCTCGCGCTCGAGCTGGCCGGCACGCTCGCCGACATCGCCGAGCCGCTGCGGGCCGAGTTGGCGGCGGCGGCGTCCGGCGCGGTGAACCCGCTGAAGGCGGCCCGCGCCACGCCGGGCGTGACGAGCCACGCAACCACCGTGCTGCAAGGCACCGTCGCCGACCTCGCTGGCCAGATCGAACGGCTGCAACGCCGCATCGCCGACGACACCCGGGCCGCGCAGGACGGCGCGACCACCACCGGCGCGCGCGGGTTCACGCCCACCATCGCGGCGGCCGTGGCCGAGGCGGTGAAACAGACCGCCCGGCTTTCGTCCGGCGCGTCCCTGGCCGAGTCGCGGTTCGGTACGGGGTTGACGGCACGGAATCACGCGGACCCCGTCGTCGCGGAGGTGAAGGCGAACCGGGCGGAACTCAAGGCGTTGAACGCCAAGCTGGCCCCGATCACGCAGGCGCTGTCGGGCCTGCAATTCCAGTTGGGGTTTAGTCGCTGATGCCGTTTGAGTGGACCCGCCAACGCACCGGCTTGTCTGGGAGCTACAACACCGAGGGCAAGACCCGCGAGGCCGTTTGGATGGTTAACGGGGCCACGTCCATCGAAGACGTGGAAAACGATATCCGCGTCGGTGGGGCGGGCGTGCCCAACCTCATCGAGACCACCGGGATGTGGGTCGGGAACTTCCTCATCCTCATGATGGCCAAGTGGCTTGCCGAGGGCTCAGGGCTCATCGGGTCGCACATCATCACCATCCGGCTCGAGGCGTTCAGCTTTCTCCCGGGATTCGCGATCGGCACCGCCGCCGCGACGCTTGCCGGGCAATACCTCGGCGCGGGCTCGCCCGAGATGGCGCGCCGCGCGATCACGCTCTGCTCCATCGCTGGCGCGGGGCTCATGGCGATCGTCGGCGCGGTGTTCGTCGTCTTCCCCGTCGAACTCGTGCGTCTGGTGTCGGATCAGCCCGAGCACCTGGCGGTCGCGCCGCACCTCTTGCGGATGTGCGGGGCGGTCCAGGCGCCGTTCGGCTTGACGCTCGTGGTCCGTGGAGCTCTGCGGGGCGCCGGCGACACGACGGCCGCCATGATCATCACGTGGGCGATGACGTATCTCGTCCGCTTGCCCTTGGTCTATGTGCTTTCGGGCGTCGATATCCCGCTGGGCGACGGGCGTGTGTTTGAGAACCCGTTCGTGCATACGCCCACGCTCACAGGTCTTTGGTTCGCGATGCTCGCGGAACTTGTGCTGCGGTGCGTGGTGTTCTACGCCCGATTCGCGCAGGGCGGATGGGCTCGCGTACGCGTGTGACGCGGATCACGGGCGGCGTGTCGTTCCGCTTACGCGCCGTCCCCGCGATCGCGCAGCTCGTATCCAAATCGCCGGGAGAGCGCCTCGAGCGTGAAGGGGTCCAGGTCCTGCTCCGCCGCCTGCTCTTGCATCTCCTGCAGGAGTGAGGCGCGGATCGCCTGATCCCCATACACGCGGTAGGTCTCGATCGTGAGCGGCCGGACGAACTCCACCTGCGCGATCGCCACGCCGAGCGACTCCGGGATCGCGACGCCGAACGTGCGTTCGGAGGACGGCGCGTCGGCTACGGGCGTAAGCGGGTCAAGCGCCTCGGCCAGCGAGAACCCGGCGTCGCGGAACGCGTCGGTATTGAGCACCGGAGCGCCGACCACGCCCTCGCGAGAGAAGGTGACTTCGGCCGGCTGGAGGCGAGGCTGCTCCGGTGTCTCCGGCTCCGCATCGCCCTCCTGGTCCGTCGTTTCGACGTCGCTTGCCGCTTCGCCTTCCGCCGACTGCGTGTCGTCCACCGTGGCGTCGCCGTCATCGGCCGACTCGTCGACCTCGCCAGGCTCGGGCCCGACGAGATCCGACTCGCCGTCCGCCGCGTCCTCTTCGCTCGTGGCCTCGGGCGGGGGGCCCTGCAACTCGGTGACGACCGCTTCGAGCCCGTCCGCGATCGCGAGTTGGCAGAACTCCTCCGTGCGGGCCGCGAGCGACTCGTAGACCTGGAGCCGCTGCCAGTCTTCCGTCACGATCTCCGGGTGCGGGAGGTCCTCGATCGACTCGGGCACGCCCGCCTTCGCTGCGTCGAGCACCGTCACGAAATACCGGTTGCCCACGGCGTCGCGCACGTTCGTCGACACGATCGGGACGCCGACCTGCAGCCCCTCGCCGTTGTCGCCCGCGATCTCACGCACCTGCAGCAGCGCCTGCGCGAGCGGTATCGCGCGCGAGCCCCGGATCAGCCCCGCGCGTGCGAGCGCCGGGTAATCCACGAAGCCGCGGGGAATCTCGATCCAACGGTCGGCGCGCTGCACCTCCGGTCGCGGGAGCGTGACGCCCTCGCGCTGCAGCATCGCCTGCACGAGCGTGTCCGCGAGCTGGTCCGCGGTGGGGCGTTCGGCCGCCCACCCGTCAGGGACCACGCGGTAGTCGCCCTCGCGCTTGAGCGTGTGCATCGCGCCGTTGATCTCCGCCTGCACGATCGCCTGCGCCGCATCCAAGAGGCGCTCGCCCTTGGCGCGGCGCAAGTCACGCTCGATGCGGGTCCGCTCGGTCTCGAGATCGCCCGGGTACTGTGTCCGGTTCTCCTGGTGGGCCCGAGCAACGTCGAGCACGCTCACCGGGGCGGCGGCTTCGAACTGTGCCCGGTCAAGCACCAGCCACTCGAGCTTCACGCGCGGCGCCAGGCGATAGCCAAAGCCATGATCGCCTTCGCCCGGGTTCTCCTCCCGGTACGTCTCGAACTGTGCCTGCAACTGCTCCGCAGTCGGCTCCGGGGCGTCGTCGAGGAACGTCGTCGCCGGAATCCAAAGGACGTCAGCCCGCACTTGGTCGAGCATCCGCTTGGCGCGAACCACCGCCTCGTTGGCTCCCGCACGCTCGACTTGCAAATAGGACTGCTGCATGCGGTAGATGCCCCGAGCAAGCCCGAGCACCTCGTCAAACTCGGTCTCGGTCATCCGGTGCTGGCCGGCGATCTGCGACCGCTGTTGCACGAGCCGTTCGGCGACCTGCGCGACCTGCGCGCTCGCGTCGTCGGACTCCATGTACTGAAGCGCCTGCTGCGCGAGGAAGTTCTGCGGGTAGAACCCGCCGAACTGGCTCTGGAGATTGGCGAGGTAACTCTGCTGCACGAGTGTCGTGGCGAGTTCGGAAATCCAAGCCCGTCCATCCGCTGATCCACCGACAAACCCGCCTTCGCGCGCAGCGTGCGCAAGCAGGAGCCAGTGCTCGTTCTCGTGATCCGGATCGAGATTCAGGCTCTGCACCAGCCCGGGGAGGAGCCGCTCGATTGAGCGTACCTCAAGGTCCGCGCGCAGCAGATCGTCGCGCTTGACCTTCTCGCCGCCGAGCTCGGCTACCGTCGGCTGGAACAGCGTCATCTTGCCAGCCTGCTGGATCGCCTGGGGTGCGAGAAACGCAACCATCAGCATCACCCCGCCGACCACGAGGATGAACTTGTTGTACTTGCGCAGGAACTTGAGCATGGACCGCCCTTCCCACGCGGCGCGCCATCCGCGCGCGCCGCGCGCCAGAGTGCGTGACCGGGATTAGCGGTAGAACTCGATGATCAGGTTCGTGTTCACGTCGAACGGGATCTGGTCCGGCGTCGGCAGCGCGATCACCTTCGCCGACAGCTCCGACGGGTTGAAATCGATCCAGCCCGGCACCTCGTGCCCCGCGAGCGACTCCATGTTCTCCCGCAGCACCTTGTGGCTCTTGTCCTTGAACGTGATCACGTCGCCGACCGAAACCTGGAACGACGGGCGGTCGGTCTTGCGGCCGTTCACCTTCACGTGCCCGTGCGCCACCACCTGGCGCGCGTTCCAGATCGAGCGTGCCGCGCCCATGCGCCGGACCACGTTGTCCAGACGACGATCGAGCAACTGGAGGAGCAGCTCGCCCGAGTTGCCCTGCAGACGGCGGGCCTTGTCCATGTACCCGCGGAACTGCTTCTCCGACACGTGGTAGTGGAAGCGGAGCTTCTGCTTTTCGTTCAGGCGGATGCCGTAGTCGCGCAGGCGGCGCCCGCGATACCCGTGCTGCCCCGGCGGGTTGAGCGCCCGCTTGGAGGTGTGCTTGGGGTTGTCCGCGATGGGCGCCCCGACGCGGCGCGAGAGCTTGACCTTGGGACCGGTGTAGCGGGCCATGGGGGCCTTCCTTTCATCCGTCCGCCGACCGGGCGTCGCCTCGCCCGCCAGAGCGGGTCCGGGTGGCCTGAGCCGGGGTGCCGAGCCATGCCGCCGGGCGTGAAAGCCCGATCCGGGGGTCTCAGCGATCTGCCGGGGGGCCGCGGCTGCGGTCCGGCCGTTGATCCGGGCACGTCGCCCTGGGGAGGGAGATTGAAGGCTCGCGGGGCGGGGACTTCCAGTCGTCCGGTGGAAGCTGGCAAATGGACACGCGACGCGGAACCGGCGGGGTATTCTGATCGGCCAGGGGGTCGGCCATGGCGACATATGCACAGATTCAGGCTGAGGTGAAGACACGGATCGGAAAGACCGTCCAGACCTGCTGGATCGCGCATGTGAAGGAGCTCAATGGGCTCCGCCGAAGGAATGCCCCGAACCGGAAGTCTTCGACTGTTCGTGTGAAGCCTTGTCCCACATGGGCCCGGGAGCCCATTGAGCAGGCGATGATCGGCCTTGGGATGTTGGAACGGGGCTGAGCCCGCTACTTCTCATACCATCCCTCCAAAACCCCCGCCGCCCCCGCGTACAGCTCGCGCAGCAGTTCCGCGCCGAGCCCCATGCCGCGCAGGTGCGCCCCGCTCATCGCGTCGAACCGTTCAGGGTGCTCCATCGCCAGGTCGCCGTCCGCGATGGGCGACTCGCCCTCGTACTCGGTCTCGAAGAGCGTCCGCAGCGCGAAGTACCGGCTCGCGTAGAGCTCAAACGCCTGCTCCTCGTTTTCCGCTTGCGAGCCGCGCGGGTGGGCCGAGCCGGCGTTGGGCTTGAGGTGCTCGTCGGTCGTCACGATGTCCGACCCGAAGAGCAACCGCCCGCGCCACCGCTCAAAGAACGCCCGCGTGCGCGCGCGCGGATGGCGCGAAAGCTCGCGTACGACCCACTTCGTCGCCGACGTATCCAGGTGCAGGTTCGGGTGCCGCCCGAGCAGCCCGTCCAGAAAGTCCAGGTCTTCCGGCCAGCCGCCCATGTGCGCCGCGATCCACGGCACGTCAAACCGGCGCACCATCACCTCCAGCCCGCGATACTGCTCGAGCTTCGTGCGATACCGCGCCGCGTCGCTCCACTTCGTGCGAAACCACGTGTCCGGGTCGGCGATGTGCACCATAAACATCATGCCGAGCTCGGCCGCGAGTTCCGCCTGCCGCACCCGCCACGGCGCATCGAGCGGTACGACATCCTCCGGGTCGCCACCCGCGAAGTCCCAAAGCAACGGCCCGCCCCAAAGCTTCATCATCCGCGCCCCACGCTCGTGCCACGCCCGGATCACCTCCAAGTACCCGTCGCGGTGCACCCGCTCGCGCTCCTGCCCCATCCAATCCGGAAACGCGATAAACCGCACCCGATCCCCGAGCACATCGACGAGCGCGTCCGCGTCGGAGAGACGACCCTGCGAGTACGTCCGGCGCACGCCGAACGCCTCTGCGACGCGGGCGTACACCCTCGGCGCCTCAAGGCCGTTGATGTGCGCGTGCGCGTCGATGATCGGTACCGGCGGCGGGCCGAGGCGAGCAGCCTCCGCCGCGTAGTCGAGCCCCAGGCGGTTCTCCGCCCATGTCTCCCGTGCCCCGACCCGCGGCGCATACGGCTCCGACGCGTGCTGATCCATGCGCGATGGTAAGACGCCTTCGCCGACCGCCGTATTCTGCGTCCGTGAAGGTCGCCCTCGCACACGACTGGCTCGTCGGACTCCGCGGCGGGGAGTTCGTGCTCGACCGCATCGTGCGCGCGCTCCAGGCAGGTGGCACGTCGTGCCCCGCCGAGATCACCCGCCTCTACACCATGTTCGACGACGGGCGCCCGATTACGGATGTGATCGACGCCCTCCCGCGCACCGTCGCGACCATCGGCCGCATCCCGCGCGTCTCCAACGCCAGGCGAAGGTGGCTCTTCCCCCTCTACCCGCGGGCGGTGGGGGAGCTCTCAGCACGCCTCGCCGACGACCACGCCCGCGACCCGATCGAACTCGTCATCTCGACCTCGTCCGCCGCGATCAAGGGCCTGCGCGCCCCGCCCGGCGTGCCGCACGTGTGCTATTGCCACTCGCCCGCGCGCTACGCGTGGTCGCAGACCGCCGCGTACGCCGAGGGCTCGGCGATGCGCCGCGCGGGGCTCGCGGTGTATGCGCCCATCTTCCGCGAGTGGGACCGCAAGACCGCCGCACACGTCACCAGCTTCATCGCCAACTCCGAGCACACCCGGCGCGAGATCGCGCGGTGCTACGGGCGCGAGGCGACGGTGATCCACCCGCCCGTGCGCACGACGTTCTTCACGCCTGACGCATCCGTGCCGCGCGGCTCGCACTGGCTGCTCGTGAGCGCACTCGAGCCCTACAAGCGCGTCGAACTCGCGATCGAGGCCTCGCGCCGCGCCGACGTGCCGCTCCGCATCGCGGGATCAGGGTCCGAGGAGGCCCGCCTGCGTTCGCTCGCGCAGGGCGCGCTCGTCTCCTTCCTCGGGCGCATCTCCGATGACTCCCTCCGCGACGAGTACCG
Source organism: Phycisphaerae bacterium (assembly GCA_030429485.1). GTDB lineage: Bacteria > Planctomycetota > Phycisphaerae > Phycisphaerales > UBA1924 > JAUIFD01. The sequence goes on from JAUIFD010000130.1 coordinate 7,987, forward strand.
GCGTGCGCGCCTCCTGCTCTTCCCCCAGGTCGAAGATTTCGGCATCGTCGCCGTCGAAGCCCAGGCGTGCGGCACGCCCGTCGTCGCGCAACGCGCCGGCGGGGCGCTCGACTCGGTGACCGAGCACCACACCGGCGCGTGCTTCACAAGCCCGACCCCCGACGCCATCGCCGCCGCAGCCGCACGATGCTCAGCAGACCCGCGCGCCTGCCGCACCAACGCCGAGCGCTTTTCCGAGCAGGCGTTCGATGCCGCCTTCCTATCCCAACTCCGTTCTCTGCGCTCTCTGCGTCCTCTGCGGTGAGTCACTTCTCGCAGTACGCCTTGAGCATCCCCGCGATCTCCGTCCAACCCTGCTCGAACGACGCCGCGAAGTCGTCCGAGACCTCGCCCGACGAGCGATGGTCGATCTTCACGCGCGTCTTGTCCGCCGACACTTCCTCGAAGTCGATCGTCACCACGTTGAGCGCCGCCTCACGGTTCGTGAAGTCGCCCACAAACCGCAGTTTGCGCGAAGGCTCATACACCGTCACCGTGCCAAACATGTGCCCCTTGTCGTCGCCGTGGTCCTCGAAGAACCGCCCGCCGACCTTCGGCTCGATCCGCATCGGCGGCTTCTCACCCGCCGGATGCACCCACCACTCCCCGATCCCCTCGACCATCCCGCGAAACACCTTCTCGCGGCTCGCGTCGATCTCCGACTCCACCAGAATCCTGCACACCCGCGTCTCGCTCATCATCTCAGCCATCGCACCGTCTCCTTCGGTCCCTCGTGTCACGCGTTCGTCGAGCGCGAGCAACACGCCCGCCCAGCGATCCGCGTACCTGCTCACCCACCGGTCGTACACGCGGCGCAGCGGCACCGCGTTCAAGTGATTCCACCGACGCCGACCCTCCTTCTGCGTCGCGACAAGCCCTGCTCCTTCCAGCACGCTCAGGTGCTTCATCACCGCAAAGCGCGTGACCTCCGGGAACACGTCCGCCAGATCCCCTGTGGTCTGTCGCCCGCTTCGCAAGCGGTCGAGGATCGCGCGGCGCGTAGGGTCAGCCAGCGCCTTGAACACGATGTCAAGGTCGTCATCCATGCCAAACTCGGGCGCGGCGCCGTCCGGGCGCCGCCACTCATACAGACAAGTCGATCAGAACAATGGCTCCAGCCCCGCGGCGCGCCTCGCCCACGCGAGCTGCCCCGAGTGCGTGCCTTCGTGCCACGCCATCGAGCTCATCAGCATCGCCTTGGTCGACGCGAACGACGCCAGATCACCCTCGATCGGCGCCAACAGCTCTTCATCCGAGAGCCCGCTGAGCCACGCGAGCATCGCCTCACGCCGCTCCTTCATGGCGCCCTCGAGCTCCGCTCGCGACGGGTACGCGGAGGCGTCGTCCAAGCACTTCGAGCCCATGTTGAAGAGCTCGTCCCACGCGAGCACGCGCTCGCGCCCGCCGAGCATGCTCAGGAAGAGGTCGTCCGTTGTCGCGAGGTGCCCGACGATCCAAGCCGGGTGGTTCGCGCCGGGGAAGGGGCGTTTGAAGAAGAGCGAGTCGTCGGTCTTCTCCAGCAGCATCTGGGTGACGCCGCGGGCGAACTCCAGCGTCCGAAGCCCGGTCGCGAGCAGGGGTGAAACGGTCTCGGCAACGTTGCTCATGGCGTGCTCCTCATTGCGTGACCCAATAGTCACATATGGGCGATTGGTTGTCAAGTGCCAATCAAATATAGAACAAAATCTCCCGGCACGGAGGACCCGGGGGGTCGCCTACGGCGACTTCGGCGAGCCAGCGTCTCCCGCGGAGCACCGCACCTCTCGTATGGCCTTGCGGATGTCGTTGAGCAGCATCCAGTACAAGACGGCCGCGATCACCGGCCCGATCACGAGAAGCGCGCCGACGGTGGCGAGCGCCGCGAACAACGCCGTTCCGGTCTCCACGCGGTTGTAGAGCTGCGGCTCGGGACTCGCGTCGTCAGGAGGCGAGGTAGCGCATCTGGGCGAAGTAATGGACGATGAACAGCCCGCTCGTGCTCGTCGCTCTCGCGAACGTGAATCAGGGATCTCGACTGAGCGCGTCCACTACCGCTTCCCATCTCGGTGAGTCAGGGAAAGTACGGATATAGGCGCTTCGCGCGGATCGCACGTCTGCGCGATCCAGTTCGGCTGCAGGATGCAGGCAAGTCCCAACAAGATCCGCCTCGAACAACTGCATGACGGTCGCACCGGTCGGCTTGATCGCTGATCGAGAAACTGCCTGCAGTCACATCCGTAAGGCACTGCAGTGCAAGGTCGCGTCGACCGTTTGCACGAAAGACGCTCGCGGAGAATCGCAGCAAAGTGCCTGCTGACGGATCGCCATCGGCGGCGGATCGGCGGGCCGCGTCCTCAGCCTGGGATGCAACTGCCAGGCGCTCGTCTACAGACGCCGCTCGTGCAACTGCGATGTGGAACGGCTCCACGACAGAGGACGGGGAATGTTGCGCATTCGCAGTGGTTGTGCATGCGGTCAAGCAAAGGGCCGCAAGTCG
>JAUIFD010000131.1 GCA_030429485.1 Phycisphaerae bacterium
GGCGCGGGTTGGGGCCACGCATGCGCTGGCGATCACGGGGGTCGCGGGGCCGGGCGGGGGTACGAAGGCCAAGCCGGTCGGCACGGTGTGGATCGGGCTCGCGTCGGCTGGGGCGGAGACAGATACGCGGCGGTTCCTGCTCAGAGGGGGGCGGGACACCGTGCGGGGGCGGTCGGCGCTCGCGGGACTGGCGATGTTGAGGCTGAGGCTGATCGGGGAGGAGATGCGGCTGTTGGGGGAGAGGTAGACCGGCAACCGAGCCCGCGGCATTCGGAGGGCTGCGACTCCTAGGGTGTTGGCATGACTGTGACTTCAGCGTGGGCGGATGCGGGTGCGGTGGCGATCGGTTCGGCTTCTTCGCCGACGGCGGCGCAGCTGGCGGAACTCGGGACACCCGAGCTCGTCTCGCGCTATCGGTTCGGGCTCGAGATGCTCGACCCGCGCGTGTTCGAGCTTTCTGACGAGCAGCTCGACATGGCGTTCCTGCCGGACGCGGGCGTGGGACGCTGGCCGGTGCGGGTGCTCTTGGGGCATGTCGCGGATTGCGAGCTTGTGCAGACACATCGGATTCGGCGCGCGCTGGCGGAGCCCGGGGCGATGCTCGGGCTGTGGGACGAGCAGGCGTTTATCGATGCGCACCTGTATCAGGAGCGTCGTCGGCCCGCGATCGGCGGGTTTATCGCGGTGATTCACACGATGCGGCGCTGGCAGAGCGACCTGCTCGTGACGCTCGATGACGAGGAATGGGCGCGCAGGGCGATGCATCCGGAGCAGGGCGAGGTGTCGGTGAAGTGGCTTGTCGCGTACACGGCGTGGCACATGGAGCACCACCTGCGGTTCTGCCAGAGGAAGATCGACAAGATGCTGGGCGCGCGCACGCCGGAGACGGATGCGGCGGTGGCGGCGCGCCATGCGGCGAGTGGCGGCGGGTGCGGGTGCGGGAAGAGCGAGGGGTGTTGCCAGGGCGAGAAGAAAGATGAGGGTGGGACGTGCTGCGGGGGGAGCGGGAAAGGCGGGTGCTGCCGCGAAGAGGGTGGCGCGTAACAGCGTCGGAGCTTGCGTTATCTTCGCGCTGGAGGGGGTGCTCGGCGCGCCGGATGGGGTTAGCCTGCCCGCATGATGCACGCACGGATCCTCTTTGCGACGGTGGCTGGCGCCCTTGGGCTGGCGGTGTCCCCCGGACTTGCCCAGACGGGGACGATCGGGCACGAGCGTCACCTGCACAAGCACAACGACCCGCACCCGACGACGACGGACCCGGATCGGTTCATCACGAATCGGTCGTCGGATGTCGTGCTCCCGCTGCCGGAGGAGACCGACGCGTTTACGTTCGTGGTGTTTGGCGACCGGACGGGCGGGCCGGCGGATGGGGTGTCGGTGCTCGCGGACGCGGTGCATGACACCAACCTGATCGAGCCGGACCTTGTGATGACGGTCGGCGATCTGGTCAACGGGTACAACACGCATGAGCCTTGGATGGCGCAGATGCGCGAGTTCAAGGGGATCATGGGTGAGCTTCTCTGCCCGTGGTTCCCCGTGGCGGGGAACCACGACGTGTACTGGCGGGGAGATGGTCGTCCGGAGAACGAGCACGAGGGCGATTACGAGATGCACTTCGGGCCGTTGTGGTACGCCTTCGAGCACAAGAACAGCTGGTTCGTTGTGCTCTACTCGGACGAGGCGAACCCGGAGACGGGCGAGCGGAACTTCAACAAGCCCGAGAGCCAGCGGATGAGCCCGGAGCAGCTCGGGTGGCTCCGGGACACACTCAGGAAGACGAAGGACGCGGACCACGTGTTTGTGTTCCTGCATCATCCGCGCTGGCTCGGCGGGAACTACGGCGACGACTGGAAGAACGTGCACGAGGCGCTGGTCGAAGCGGGGAACGTGACCGCGGTGTTTGCGGGGCACATCCACCACATGCGGTACGACGGGAAGGTCAACGGGATCGAGTATGTGACGCTCGCGACGGTGGGCGGTGGACAATCGGAGCTCGTGCCATCGGCGGGGTATCTGCACCAGTATCACATCATCACGGTGCGGAAGGAGCAGGTCGCGATGGCGTCGGTGCCCGTCGGGACCATCCAGGACGTGCGCGACATGACGGGGCAGGTGGCGGAAGAGGCTGCGCAGCTGGCGAGGACTGCGCCGAAACTCCCGGATGTGATCACGCTCAAGCCGGACGGGTCGGCGTCGGGCTCGTTCCGCGTGGTCATGGAGAATCCGACGTCGCGCCCCGTGGAGGTTGCGGTGACTCCGGGATCCGCGGACAGCCGGTGGATGTTCATCCCGGACCATGGACACTCGACGATCGCGCCGGGCGCGACGAAGGAGCTTGAGTTTCATGCGGAGCGGTTGGCGGCGGGTTGGGACGTGGCGTTTCGCCCGGTCGATGTGGAAGTCGACGCGGATTACCTGGGCGAGGCGCTGCGCTATCCGCTGAAGACGCGGACGTTTGAGGCTCCTCTTGCGTTGGATCTGCCGAAGCCGGGACGCCCGGACCGGGAGATGGCGCTGGCGACGGGGAGCGATGGCGCCTCGGTCGCGCGGGTCGCATCGAGCCTGATCCCGCTCGCGGACGGGGCGATGACGCTCGAGTGTTGGATGAAAGCGGAGCGGTTTGGCAATCGCGTGGGGCTTGTCGCGAAGACGGAGAGCTCGGACTACGGGTTCTTCGTGAACAACGGACGGCCGACGTTCTCGATCTTCATCGGGGATTCGTACGTGGAGGTGGGATCGGACGCTGGCGCGCTGGAGACGGGGCGTTGGTATCACCTGGCGGGCGTGTTTGATGGCGCGGAGACGCGGCTCTACGTGGATGGGCAGCTCGTGGGCTCGGTGGCGCGGCGCGGGGAGAGACGGACGAACGTGCTGCCGCTGATGATCGGGGCGGACGTAGACGGTGGTGGCAATCCGACTTCGTTCTTCGAGGGCGAGCTCGATGGAGTGCGGCTTTCGTCGGTGGCTCGGTACTCGGGGAAGTCGTTTGAGCCCGATCGCCGAGCCGGCGCGGATGACTCGACGCTCTTGTTGTTGAATATGGATGGGGCTGTGGGACCGTTCTTATTCGACGAGTCGGGCGCCCGGGCGCATGCGCGGATGGTGGGTGACGCGGAGATTGTGGTGGCAGATTGAATTGGGAGGGAACTGACCTCAGAGCAGGTCAGTGGCACGGCTCCCTTCGCCACACAGGCGTGCGGATGTGTGTCAGACGACTCGGTTCGGGGGCGCAGAGTTGCCGAGGATAGCGGCGGCGTTGGTGGAGACCATGCGGGCCATCTCGATGCGGTAACGCCTTGCGGCTGAGCCGATGTGCGGGGCCATGACGACGTTGTCGAGCTTGGCGAGGGCGGGGTTGATCTCGGGCTCGTGTTCGAAGACGTCGAGCCCCGCGCCCCAGATGCGCCGCTCGGCGAGCGCTTCGGCGAGGGCGGACTCGTCAACGACGGGGCCTCGCGAGGTGTTGATGAGGATGGCGTCGGGCTTCATGCGAGCGAGCTCAGGCGCGCCGATGAGGTGGCGGGTGTCGGGCGTGAGCGGCGTGTGGACGGAGACAACGTCGGCCTGCGCGAGCCCTTCTTCGAGCGTAACGCGCTCGGCGGCGAGTGGCGCGAGCTCGAACTCCCAGTGGCGCGAGCGGGCGGTGTAGAGGACGCCCATGCCCCACCCGCGCGAACGCATGGCGGTGGCGAAGCCGATGCGCCCTGCGCCGACGATGAGGAGGGCGCGCCCCGTGAGGTCGAGGCCCATCCACTCGGCGGGGCCGAGCGGGCCGCCGCGCGCCCAGTCGCCGGAGCGCGCGAAGCGATCGCCGGGGACAACGAGGCGCGCCACAGCGAGGAGCAATGCCCAGGCCATGTCCGCGGTGCCCTCGGTGACGGCGTCGGGCGTGTTGGTGACGATGACGCTTCGCTCGCGGCAGGCGTCGAGATCGATGTTGTTGTACCCGACAGCGAAGTTGCACACGCCGCGGAGCTGCGGGCCGGCGGCGTCGAGGACCTCGGCGTCGATGGTGTCGGAGAACATGGAGACGATGACGTCGGCGCCGCGGACGAAATCGAGCAGCGCCGGGCGCGGGGAGGGATCGGAGGAGAGCACGTCCACCTGAGCGCCCTCGACGGAGATCGGCTCGGGTGTGGTGCGCGTGACGGCGATGCGTGGCATGTCGGCTCCGTGGCGAGTGAGCGGAACGGTATGCTGCGGACCGCGCGCGATCGGTCGCGCGGCCGGCGGGAGATGGCGTGCGTTTGATGGCGTGGAACATCCTGCACGGGGGAGGGCCCCGGCGTGTGCCGGAGATCGTGCTGACGATCTTGGAGGCGGCGCCCGATGTTGTGCTGCTCTCGGAGTTCCGCCCGATGCGGGGTGGGGCGATTCGCGGGGCCCTCGCGGATCACGGGCTTTGCCATCAGATGAGCACGGATCCTCCGGCCGGTCGCAACGGGCTCTTGCTCGCGTCGCGGTGGGCGATAGAGGCGACGCCCGAGGCCGCGCCCCGTGCGCTTCGGCATCGGTGGATCTGCGGGCGCGTGTCGGAGCGTGCGATACGCGTGGCGGGGGTGCATGTGCCGGAGGCGGGGACCGCGCAGGCGGAGGGGCTCCGGCATGTGGCGCAGGCGGCACGTCGGTGGCGGGACGAGGCGGTGGTGTTGCTCGGCGATTTCAACGCGGGCCGCCCGGGGCTGGATACGCCCGCTTCGAGCGATCCAGGGGCGTTTTGGCTTGGTTTGCTTGCCACGGCGGGGTACGAAGATGCATGGCGCATCGCGAATCCGGCCGCACGCGAAGGCACGTGGCGGAGCCATACGGGGGCCAGCTTTCGGCTCGATCACGTCTACGTCTCGGCGGGTTTGCGGGGGCGGGTGGCCGAGGCGCGACACCTGGACGGCGCACGGGCGACGGGCGTTTCTGACCACGCTCCGGTGGTCGTGGACCTGTCGTAAGCCGGCTAGAGCCCGTTTTCCCTGTGGAAATAGGTGTTTTTGGGCCCGGTCGGCTTGCAGCAGGCCAAAAACGGCTGTAAAACTCGCCCGAAGCGTGGGCGGGCGGAGTTCTCAGAGCCGACCCGCAAGAACCACCGAGGACAAACACGGAAGTTTGGAGTCCATAGATGGCAAAGAGAACGGTCCGTAAGGCGACGCGCAAGACCGCCAAAAAGACCACGAAGCGCACGACGAAGAAGGCGGCTGCTCCCGCGGCGAAGCCGGTGCGCCTGGCGAAGACCGATCGGGCCCGTACCAAGGCGGAGATCTACGGGATCATCGCCGACCAGGTCGGGATCTCGAAGAAGGAGGTCGCCGGCGTGTTCGATACCGTGCACCAGGTGATCGCCAAGGACCTGTCGAAGGGCGGCCCGGGCGCGGTCAACGTGGGCGGGCTCATGAAGGTCACGGTCCAGCGGAAGCCGGCGACCAAGGCTCGCAAGGGCACCAACCCGTTCACGGGCGAGGAGATGATGTTCAAGGCCAAGCCGGCCCGCAACGTCGTCAAGATCCGCCCGCTGAAGAGCCTGAAGGACTCGGTCTGATCGACCAGCCCCACGGGCCAGATTCAGAGATTGCCGCGAGGGCTGCGCTGCAGGGCGCAGCCCTCCTGCGTTTTGAGCACCTCCCAAGCCCTGCCCTCAGGGGCTGCTACACTCGCGGCGATGAGCGAGACCGAGTCGAGCTTCGTGCGTGTTTCCCCTGAGAACTGGGGGCTGATCGCCCACGTGATCTGCCCGAAGATCACCGAGCGCGAGGCGACGATCGTCGAGCAGGAGGTCTCCGAGGCGGCCGGTCAGCACGGGTGGCGGGTCGCGGTGGACATGCGCGAGGTGACCTTCCTGGCGTCGGCCGGGATCGGGGCGCTCGTGACCGTCAACCGGAAAGCGAAGGACGGCGGGGGCGCGGCGGTGCTCTGCAACGTCGATGACCAGATCCTCGACGTGCTCAAGCTCACCCGGCTGGATCGGCTCTTCACGATCAAGCCCGATGTCGAGGGCGCGGCAAAAGCCCTGGCGTGAGCACCGTGAGCGGCGGCGGACCATCAGGGGCGCGGGCCCGCATCGCGGTGATGCTCTCCGGCGGTGGGCGCACACTTGAGAACCTGATCGCGTGCATCGCGCGCGGCGAGCTCGACGCGGAGATCGCGGTCGTGATCGCGTCGCGCGAGTGCCGAGGAGCGGAGATCGGGCGCGAGGCGGGGATCGAGACGCGAGTGATGGCGGGGGAGATCGAGGCGCGCGAACTTGGCGAGGTGCTGCGCGGGGCGGGGGCGTCGTGGGTGGCGCTGGCGGGGTATCTGCGCCGCGTGCAGATTCCGGATGGGTTTGAGGGGCGGATCGTGAACATCCATCCGGCGCTCTTGCCCGCGTTTGGCGGGCGCGGGATGCACGGGATGCGCGTGCATGAGGCGGTGGTCGAGGCCGCGCGGGCGGGGCTCATCTCGGAGACGGGGTGCACGGTGCACGTGTGCACCGCGGAGTATGACGAGGGGCCGATCGTGCTCCAGGCGAGGTGCCCGGTGAGCGCGAGTGATACGGCTGACGAGGTGGCGGCGCGGGTGTTTGAGCTGGAGAAGGCGGCGTATCCGGAGGCGCTGCGGCGGTTGATCGGGGCGGGGTGAGGTAGAGCATCATCGCTCCATGTGTAGCGTTGGCTTGTCGCGCAAGCGCACGGCACGTCGCCCGATGCGGGCGACACGGCGACTGGGAAGTCACCGCCCCGCTATGAGTTCGACGAACGCGCTCGGTGTCTTGTCGTTGCTTAGCGCACGTGCATTGCGCCGCATTCGGGGCAGGGGTCGCCTGGGGCGAGTCCGCGGATGTCGTAGCCGCATTGGGGGCACTTGCCTTCGTGGAGGCCGCGGAGGAGGCGCTTGATGAGCCAGCGGCCGGAGAGGAAGCAGTATGCGCCGCCCGCGGCGCCGAGGGCGGCGAGCGTGATGTTGAGAAGGGTGTAGAAGAGGGAGTCGCCGGGGAGGAGCCACTGATTCCCAAACACGAACGCGACGAGCAGTTTGACAACTCGGAAGGCGAAGAACGCACCGAGCACGAGGCCAGCGATGCGCATGAGGATGGTGACGACGACCTGGGGGTCCAGCGCATGGATGATGATACAAGGGCGCGCAGCGGCACTGAGCACGTCGATCGCGAGCCGATCTTGGCGGCGCGGGGCTTGCTGGTGTCGCGCTTACGCAGGCATCAATACGCCAGACACGCCTCCACGCCTTGCTGGATGCGGTGGGCGTCGGGGAGGTAGTCGAGCTCGAGCTTGTAGTAGGGCATGACGGTGTCGAAGCCGGTGACGCGCTGGACGGGGGCTTCGAGGTGGAGGAAGCAGCGTTCCTGGATTCGGCTTGAAAGCTCGGCGCCCATGCCGCAGGTGAGCGGGGCTTCGTGAACGATGACGCATCGCCCGGTTTTCTCGACGCTCTGGGCGATGGTGTCGGTATCGATGGGGTAGATGGTGCGGAGGTCGATGAGCTCGATGGAGACGTCGTCGGGCAGGCTGTCCATGGCTTCGAGGGCCTGGAAGACGGAGGCGCCCCAGGTGACGAGTGTGAGGTCGTCGCCTTCGGAGACGATCTTGGCTTCGCCGATGGGGATGGTGAAGTCGTCGCCCTCTGGCACGTCTTCCTTGAACGAGCGGTAGACGCGCTTGGGCTCGAAGAAGAGGACGGGGTCGGGGTCGCGGATGGCGGTGAGGAGCAGGCCGTAGGCGTCGCGCGGCGTGGAGGGCATGACGATCTTGAGCCCGGGCGTGTGGGCGTAGATGGCTTCGGGCGAGTCGGAGTGGAGCTCCGGGGCGTGGATGCCGCCGCCGACGGGGACGCGGACGGTCATGGGGACGGTGATGGAGCCTCGCGAGCGCGTGCGGTAGCGGGCGGCGTGGTTGACGAGCTGGTCGTACGCCGGGCCCATGAAGCCCTCGAACTGGATCTCGGGAACGGCCTTCATGCCGGCCATGGCGAGCCCGATGGCGGTGCCCATGATGCCGGACTCGTCGAGCGGCGTATCGAAGACGCGGTCGGCGCCGAAGCGCTTCTGGAGACCTTCGGTGACGCGGAAGACGCCGCCGTTGACGCCGACGTCTTCGCCGAGGAGGACGACCTCGGGGTCGCGCTCCATCTCGAAGGCGAGCGCCGAGTTGATGGCTTGGACGAGGTTGAGTTCGGGCATGGGCTATCTCCTACCGAAGTAGCAGGTGTGCATGGTTGAGAGAAGCGCCGGGTTGAGTTCCAGCACCGAGTCCGGGAGGACCGAGTCGATTCCGCATCGGGGGCAAATCGCGGTGGCACCGCGATCACACCATTGATCTATCTCGTGGGGCGGGAAGATCTCCTCACATTGAAAGCACCCACACCTCTCGCTGGCTGTGATGGCATCCCGGTGGTGTGAACATTGTTTGTGCGCTCGCTTGAGTTGATCATCGTTGTACATCGCGATCTTGACTACGAAATCGCGCCGCCAGTGGCTGCGCTGGATGCTGCCTGTCGCGCGGCAGCAGCCGCTTGCTCGCTCTCGTGTGCAGCGATGAAATCGGCGGCGTCGGGCATAGCGGCGTTGATGGCAAGGGCGAGCTCATCGGCGGGCTGGCGTACGCGGAGCTTGACCGTCCAACCCGAGATCTCAACCTCGGTGTCGCTCGGCCCCCGCGCACGGAGCGACTTCACGTAGATCGGGTTGAGCCACCGCTCCTTCCCCTTGTGGTCAGTGAGTTTGAGCAGCATCAGACGCGCTCCAGCCCAGCGCGCAAGCCAGCCTGCTCCGGGTTCTGACAAAGGCTCGACGTGTGCATCGTGTCGCGCTGGCGTTCGAGCTCGTGCGGGAGTTCGGCGAACATGTGGTTGAAGAAGTCGGCGGGCGTGGGCTTCTCGATGCCCTCGGCTGTACGTACGACCTCGGCGACGATCTTCTCCGCGCGCTCCTGGAGTTCGGTCTGTTTCGTGTCGTCCCAGAGGCCCTTGCTCTCCATGTACTTCCGCGTGCGGATGAGCGGGTCCTTCGCGCGCCACGCCTCGACCTCCTCGGGGTCGCGGTAGCGCTTGGCGTCGTCGGCGGTGGTGTGGTCGGCGAGGCGGTAGGTGACGGCTTCGATGAAGCTCGGGCCGCCGCCGTCGCGGGCGCGATCGACCGCGTCCTTCGTCGCTTTGTAGACAGCGAAGATGTCGTTGCCGTCGATCTGGATGGTCGGCATGCCGTAGGCGAAGGCCTTCTGCGCGACGGTCTCGGAGTTCATCTGGATCTCGCGCGGCACGGAGATCGCCCATTGGTTGTTCTGGCAATAGAAGAGGACGGGCGCCTGCATGACCGAGGCGAAGTTCATGGCGCCGTGGAAGTCGCCCTCGGATGTGGCGCCGTCGCCGAAGTAGGTCGCGACGACACGGTCTTCGGCACGGAGCTTGGCGGCCCATGCGATGCCGGTGGCGTGGAGCATGTGCGTGCCGATGGGGATGGAGAGGGGCGTGATGTTGACGCCTTCGGGGATCTGGTTCCCGCGCTCGTCGCCCATCCAGTGCAGGAGGACGTAGTGCATGGGCAGGCCGTGCATGAAGAGGGCGGTGTTCTCGCGGTAGCAGGGCACGAGCCAATCCCACCCCTTGCGGAGGGCAAGGGCGGATGCGGCGGCGTTGGCCTCCTGGCCCTTGTTCTGCGGGTAGGTGCCCATGCGCCCGGAGCGTTGGAGCTTGAACGCGACCTCGTCGTAGTGGCGCGTGATGGACATCTGCTCGTAGAGATGAACCACCTGCTCGTCGTCGAGCGTGTCCTTGGCGAGCTTGGTATCGAGCTTGCCCTCCTCATCGAGGATCTGGAGGTGCTCGATCTGGGCCTTGTAGACGACTTTCTTGGGCATGGTGTCTCGCTTTGGGTTCGGGCTTCACCACAGGGGCGTGGAGATCATCAGAAGGGCTAGTTGGAGTGGTGCTGCGATTCAACGACGTACGGCTCACGATCACCCGGGAACTGCTTGATGCCCTCCTGCGTGGGCGTTCGCCCCTTGCCGCGGGCGTCGGACGGGGTGCGCTCCGGGATGATGAAATCAGAGAGCGGGAGCGTCTCCGAGTGCTTGATCGCGGCTTCGGCTGCGGGGAACATGGTGTCGTCGGGGTGGTAGTAGAGCTCGCGGATGTTGCGGTCGATCTCAATCTCGGCGAGGTCGAAGAAGTGGATGGCGGCCGCCTTGTCACGGGCGAACTCTTCGCTGCCGTTGGCGCCGTGCCGGCGCACGTCCCGGTCGAGCGTGGAGAGCGTGCACGCCCAGGCGTGGAGCCAGATCGCGTTGAGCGCGATGCGTGACTGCGGCACCTGGCGTGCGACGAGGGCGGCGTCGTAGCGCTTGGAGGTCTGCTTGAACTGGTAGGTGTGTTCGCGGATGTGCTTGGCGAGGCGGTCGGCGTGCGGGCGGAGCGACTCATGCACGCGCTCGATCGCGGGCGCCTTGCGTCGGATGCCGAGGAAGACCTCCATCGCGAGGGGGATCGCCTGCTTGAGGAAGTCGGGCGACATCTTCTTGG
>JAUIFD010000132.1 GCA_030429485.1 Phycisphaerae bacterium
CATCGTGCTGCTTTGCGGCGTGACGGGCTCGGGCAAGTCGACGACGATCGCGTCGATGCTGGACTACGTGAACCAGCGCAAGCCGGTGCACATCGTGACGCTCGAAGATCCGATCGAGTACATCTTCACGGACAAGGTGTCGACGATCAACCAGCGCGAGATCGGTCTGGACTGCCTGGACTTCAAGACGGGCCTTCGCGCGCTGGTGCGCGAGAATCCGGACATCGTGCTGGTGGGTGAGATGCGCGACTCGGAGACGTTCGAGGCGGCGCTGATGGCGGCCGAGACGGGCCACCTCGTGTTCGGGACGATCCACGCGTCGAGCACGACGCAGACGTTCAGCCGTATCTACGGGCTGTTCCCGGCGGACGAGGTGCCGCAGGTGCGGAAGATCCTCGGGTATCAGATGCGTGCGTTCGTGTACCAGAAGCTGCTGCCGACGCTGCACGAGCACATCCACCGCATCCCGGCGCTCGAGATCCTGATCAACAACACGGTTGTGCAGAAGCACGTGTTGGAGGGTCGGGAGGGCGAGTTGCGTGAGTACCTCAACGCGGTGGAGGCTCGCGAGATCGGGATGATGGACTTCAATGTGTCGCTCGTCGATCTTGTGGAGCGTGAGATGATCCATCAGCGTGTGGCGAAGGAAGCGTCGCCCAACGTCGATGACCTGATGATGCGTCTGAAGAAGCTCACCTGACGGGCGAGGAGAACGGGTTTGCTCGATTCGATGCTGGGTGGAGGTCTCGGGGGCGTGCTCGGGCAGGAGCCCCTCGTCCTTGTGTCGTGGTGGAAGCCGCTGTTGCTGATCCCGCCGTTCGTGATCTGGGCGAGGATTGTGTCGAGCGTGTACGACAAGCACGCGGCGCGGTTTCACCTGAACCGGAAGGCGTGGGCGGGTGCGCACCTCGCGGTGGGTCTTGTCGCGGTGTTCGGCGCGATGGCGGTGGGCATGCACTCGCCATGGGCGATCGTGGTGTCGGTGGCCGTCATGGCGCTGGTGCTCGGTGCGGACCTGATCGCGTATCCGCTCATCGCGAACAAGGACGACCGCGTGCCGGAGCAGGGGCGTTTGACCCTGAACTTCTCGAAGTGGGCCGAGCAGCGTCAGGAGAAGAAGGAAGCGAAGCGCGCGGGCACCGCCGAGCTCTTGATCAACAACTCGAACAAGACGCAGGTGCGGGTGCCCGACCGGGACACGCCGGAGTTTGCGCTGCGCCTGGATGCGGAGAAGCTGCTGATCGATGCGGAGGCAGTCCGAGCCGCGGAGATCGACGTGCGCCCGGCGCAGGACAAGCAGTACCGCGTGGCGTACATGGTCGACACGGTGCTGCAGCCCGGCGCGACGATTCCGGCGGAGCAGGCGGTGCCGGTGATCGACTTCTGGAAGCGTGTGGCGGGGATGGACCCGGAGGACCGCCGGCGCAAGCAGGTGGGGCGTTTCTTCTTTGAGCACGGCGCGAAGGCGCGGCAGGTGTCGGCGCATTCGCAAGGCGGGCCCGGCGGGATGCTGCTGCACATGCGGCTCGATCCGTCGATCTCGGTGCGACGCAAGCCGGAGACGCTCGGGCTGCTCCCGCGGCAGATGGAGGAGCTCAAGGCGATTATCGCGGACCGTGGCGGCGTGGTGCTGGTGGCGGCGCCGCCGAAGCACGGCGGGACGTCAACGATGTACGCCCTCTCGAAGATGCACGACGCGTACACGCAGAACGTGCAGACGATCGAGTACGAGATCGAGGACGCGCTCGAGGGCGTGCGTCAGAACGTGTTCGATCCGAACGCGGCGGAAGGTCAGGACTACGCGACGCTGGTGCGATCGATCTTGCGTCGCGACCCGGACGTGGTGCTGGTCAACGAGTTCCCGGATGCGGAGACGGCGCGCGAGATCGCGAGGGCGGACCTGGAGAACTCGCGGGCGTATCTGCTGCTGCGGGCGCCGCACGCGCTGACGGCGCTGGAGCTCTATCTGAAGGCGGTCGGCGATCTGGACACGGCGGCGAAGAGCCTGCGCGGGCTTGTCGGCGTGCGTGTGTTCCGGAAGCTGTGCCAGAACTGCCGGGCGCCGTATCAGGCGACGCCCGACATGCTCCGGAAGCTCGGACTGCCGGCGGATCAGCCGCGAGAGCTCTTCAAGAAGAGCGGGCAGGTGTTGCCGAAGGGCAAGAACCAGCCCGAGCCGTGCCCGGTTTGCAACGGGACGGGGTATTTCGAGACGGACGCGGCGTTCGAGGTGTATCACCTCGGGCAGGAGGAGCGCGATGCGGCGCGGAAGGGCGACTTCGGTGCGCTCAAGGCGTCGTTGCGTAAGCGCCAGCTGCCGACGATCCAGCAGGCGGCGTTGCGGAAGGCGATCGACGGCGTGACGAGCATCGAGGAGATGCTGCGCGTGACGGCCGAACAGCAGAAGAAGAAGCCCGCGGCGTCCGGCTCGCAGGCCAAGCCCACCCCTGCCCCGGCGGGGTAAGCCGCAAGGAGATCAGGCATGTTCATGACACTCGGCGCGCTTGTGGTGATCGCGATCTTGACGTTCATGTGGTCGACGCGCGGGTTTCTCTCGGCGCTGATTCACATGTTCTGCGTGATCCTGGCGGGCGCGGTGGCCTTCGCGATGTGGGAGCCGATCGCGTACTTCATCCTCGAGCGGGCGCCGACTGGGCGGAGCTTCTTCGCGTTCGTGGAGGGGCAGGCGTGGGCGATCGGGCTGCTCGCGCCGTTCGTGGTGTTCCTCGGGGTGGTGCGTCCGATCTTGGACCAGCTGATCCCGGCGAACGCGCAGCCGGCGACGGGTGTGGAGTATGCCGGGGCGGGGATTTGCGGGCTCGTGTCGGGCGTGATCACGGCGGGCATTCTTGTGCTCGCGGTGGGGACGATGCGCATGAGCACGTCGTTCATGGGGTACGAGCCGATCAAGTACTCCGGGCAGAGCGTGAAGCGCGAGGGCGGGATGTTCATCCCGTTCGACGATATCGTGGGCAAGTTCTACGGGTACACGTCGGAGACGGTGTTCTCCACGCCCGAGCCCTTGGCGAAGTGGTACCCGGACCCCGCGCACCAGGCGGGCACGCTGCGGATGAGCGAGGGTGACGGCAAGGCGAAGAACGTCGCGCGGCCCGGGGGGTTCCAGGTCGCGGGCTCGTACGTCATCGGCGCGGACGGGTCGCTCAACTCGTCGCAGCTGCTCTCCGATCCCCTGGATCCGTCGCCGCACAACGCGGCCGATCTGGACGGGAATCCGTACACGGGGCCGAACCGTCTTCTTGGGGTCTGGATCCGTCCGGGCGACTCGATGAAGGAGAAGAACGGGCAGGTCGTGTTCGGCGAGGGGCAGATCTGGGTGTTGGCGGAGAACGGCGAGGGTGACCGTGTGATTCGGCACCCGGTCGCGGTGCTCTCGCCTGTGACGGGCGCGAGCGAGCAGTACGCCCGTTTCCGCTTCAACGGACCGAAGACGTTTTTGGCTACCCCCGGGGCGGCGATCCGCGAGATCGCGTTCGAGTTTGTGGTGCCGCAGGGGTATCAGCCGCTCGCGGTGTACTTCAAGGGTGTGCGTGAGCCGATCACGGGCTCGCCGAAGGACGTGTCGCTGCAGGTGCGGAACACGGCGTTGGCGAGGCCGAAGTTTGACGGAGGGCCGCTGGGCCTGGGCGCCGGTAGCGGCAGCGGCAAGTCGCTGGAGCGTGGGCCTGGGACGATCCGGATCGACACGGCACGGGGGCAGCCGTCGTCGGTGCTCCTGGAAGCGGGGATCAGCATCTCGAACGCGCTGCCGCTCCGCATCCTGATCCAGAAGGGCACGCACGGCGGGCTCGTGCTCGATGAGGACAACAACATCATCGGCGGGAAGAACATCTTCGCGATCAATCAGCTGCAGACGCGCGGGATGGACAAGAACCTGCGGGTGAACAAGTTTGGCTCGCCCAACGCGATCGTGCAGGTGAACGTGAGCCCGAGCCAGCAGGCGTCGCTGCTCTCGCAGATCGTGGCGACGTCTGACCGCAACGAGCCGCCGGTGCTGGTGGATTCGAACGGGCGGCAGTATCCGGCGGTCGGGTATGTGTATCGCGATCGTGACGGCTGTACGCTCCGGTACACGCCGAACGATCCGATCGGTGGTCTGGCGTACCTGCAGGATTCCGAGGGCATCACGCTGAGCATCTCGAAGCCTGACGCGGAGTTGGTGCTCGTGTTCGAGTTCTCGGAGGGCGCGTCGCTGACGGGGTACGGGATCGGTGGCAAGCAGGTGATCGAGTTCACCGAGCCGATCGAGGTGCGGGCGGGGCGGCGGTAGTCGCTTCGGAGGTGGATCGCCCGCGCGATTGGCGCGGGCTAGAGTTGGGTCGGAGCCGATCGCGACGGACGCCCGGTTGGGCTGAGGCGCGGTCAGGGGTCCTGCCGAGGGCATCCGCCCCGCGGCATGCAGGGTCCAGCTCCGGGCGAGGCGAGCCTCGCCACCGTGCCGCGGCGTCCCGTCTCTGACGGCCCGCGACGTTCGAGTTCGTGCGGCTCCCGGCCTTTGGCTGGGCATGAGACGGAGGACCGGCCAACATCGCGAACCACGGCCCTTGATGCCCCGTGGTGTAATCGGCAGCACAACAGGTTTTGGTCCTGTCGGTCCAGGTTCGAGTCCTGGCGGGGTAGCTTTCTCGGTATCGCGATGACGGCTTGCAGCATGACGGGTTCGCAGTCCAACCGGGTCGCTCCTGCCGCGGTGATCCTCGCTGCGGGCAAGGGCACGCGCATGAACGCCGACGTGCCGAAGGTCGTCCACGAGGTGGGCGGGCGGGCGATGGTGTGCGCGGTGGTGGACGCTTGCCTGGCCAGTGGGTGCGAGCGCGTGGTGGTGGTGGTGGGGTATCGCCAGGAGTTGGTGCGCGATGCGCTGGGCGATTACGACGAGCGGGTCGTCTTTGCGGTGCAGGATGAGCAGCTCGGCACGGGGGATGCGGTGCGGTGTGCCGAGGACGCGGTGGCGGACCTCGACGCCGACACGCCGGTGCTGGTGCTGTGCGGTGACGGGCCTCTGATCCGTTCGGAGACGCTTTCGACGATCCTCGAGACGCACACGAAGGCGAGCGCTGATGCGACGCTCGCGACGTCGGTGATCGAGGACCCGACGGGGTACGGGCGGATCGTGCGGGACGATGCGGGGCGATTCGTCGCGATCGTCGAGCACAAGAACGCGACCACGGAGCAGCGAGCGATCCGCGAGGTCAACCCGAGCTACTACTGCTTCGGGTTGGGGGTGCTGTTCGATCGTCTCGGCGAAGTGCGGCGCAACGAGGTTTCGGGCGAGTACTACGTCACGGACGTTCCTGCGCTGATCCTGGCGAGTGGGGGGCGCGTCGAGGTGATCGAGGCGGTGCCGCCGGAAGATGTGCTTTCGATCAACACGCCGGAGCAACTCGCGGAGGTGGATCGCCTCTTCCGCGGGCGCCGGTCAGCGAGCGGGGTGACGCGATGAGCGGCAAACGCACCGGCGGTGAGCCAGGCGAGCTGAAGATCTTCGCGGGGCGCAACTCCGTGGAGCTCGCGGAGAGCATCACCCGTCACATCGGGATCCCGCTGGCGAAGGCGCGGACGAGCATGTTCCCGGATGGCGAGCTGCTCGTTCGGGTGGACGAGGATGTGCGTGGGCGCGACTGCTTCGTGATCGCGTCGACGTGCCGACCTGTGAACGACAACCTGATGGAGCTTCTGATCTTCTGCGACTGCCTGCGTCGCGCGTCGGCGAACCGTGTGGCGATCGTGACGCCGTACTTCGGGTACGGGCGGCAGGATCGCAAGGCCGAGGGGCGTGTGCCGATTACGGCGAAGCTCGTGGCCAACATGATCACGTCCGCTTCGGCGGACCGTGTGCTCGCGGTCGACCTGCACGCGGCGCAGATCCAGGGCTTCTTCGATCTGCCGATGGATCACCTGTCGGCGACGCCGGTGTTTCTCGAGCACTTCCGTTCGATCCGGGAGGGGATGGGCGAGCTGTGCTTTGTGAGTCCGGATGTCGGCAACGTGAAGGTCGCGGAGGGTCTCGCGAACGCGCTCGGTGGTGATCTGGCGATCATCAACAAGCGGCGTCTGTCGGGCTCGACGGTCAAGACCGGGCACCTGATCGGTGACGTGAAGGGCAAGACGGTCCTGATGTTCGACGACATGGTCTCGACGGCGGGCACGATCTCCGAGGCCGCGAAGTTCGTGATGGACCGTGGCGCGAGCGACGTGATCGCGGCGGCGACGCATCCGCTGTTCGTGGGCGAGGCGGTGGAGCGGATCCGCTCGAGCCCGATCTCGAAGCTCGTGGTTTCGAACACCGTGCCGCTCGACGAGCAGACGGTCGCCCCGATCCGTGACCGCATCACCGTGCTCGACCTCGGCGATCTGATCGGCGAGGCGATTCACCGTATCCACTGCAACCAGTCGGTCAGCGCGCTTTTCGATGGCGAGGCCGGCTTGAAGCGATAACGAGAGACGACCCAAAGCGGGGCCAGGCCCCGGAGGATCAATGACGATGACGAACGAAACACCATTGCTGCATGCTCAGCCGCGCGAGCGCATCGGCTCCCGCTACGCGCAGCGCGTGCGTCGCGCGGGCGGGCTCCCGGGCGTGATCTACGGGCACGGGCTCGATCCGGTCTCGGTCACGTTTGACGCGAAGGACACGATCACCCACATCCATAAGGGCGAGAAGGTGTTCCGGGTGGCGATCGAGGGCGCGACGGGCGAGCCTGAGACGGTGCTGCTCCGCGACATCCAGTTTGACCACCTCGGGACGAACGTGATCCATGCGGACTTCTCTCGCGTGGACCTGACTGAGCGGGTGCACGTGCGTGCGCACATCCACCTGGTTGGCCAGAGTGCTTGCCCCGGCTTGAAGACTGCGGGCGCGATGCTCATGCATCCGGCGTCGGAGATCGAGTTGGACGTGCAGGTGTCGAACATCCCTGACGAGATTGAGGTTGACATCTCGGGGATGCAGGTGGGCGACGTGCTGCACGCTCGCGATGTGAAGCTCCCGCTTCCGACGATGAAGCTGCTTTCTGATCCGGAGGCCGTCGTCGCGCACATCGTCGAGGCGAAGGCTGAGGCCGAGTCAGGTGAGGAATCGGAAGTGGGATCGGGCGCCGCGGAGCCCGAGGTGATCACCGAGAAGAAGGAGGCGAAGGAGGACTGAGTCCTCCGAGCCGGCCATGAAGCTGATCGTCGGACTGGGCAATCCTGGGCGCGACTACGTGCATACTCGGCACAACGCCGGGTGGATGGCGTTGGACCGCCTTTGTGCGCGCCATGCGCCCGGGGCGCCGGTGCGGGCCCGCTTCCACGCGGACACGGTGGAGGCGGCGTTGCCCGGTGGCAATGCGATGCTCTCGAAGCCGACGACGTACATGAACCGCTCCGGTGTGTCGGTCGCCGAGGCGGTGCGTTTCTACAAGCTCGACCCGGGGTGCGATCTGCTCGTGATCACCGACGATGTGGCGCTTCGTGTGGGCGTGATCCGGCTTCGTCCCGGCGGCGGGGCGGGCGGGCACAACGGTCTTCGCGACATCGAGTCGCGCCTCGGCACCGCGGACTATCCGCGTTTGCGGATAGGTGTGGGGGCGCCCCATCCGGGTGAGGACCAAGCGAGCTATGTGCTTGGGCGCTTTCGTGAGGATGAGCGCGACGCTGTAGAGCGTGCGATCGACCGGGCCGCGGACGCGGCCGAGGTGTTTTGCCGCGAGGGTCTCGACGCGGCGATGAACCGATTCAACGAGAAGAACGCGGCGCCGCCGCCTTCGCCGGGCACCGATCCGGGGTGGGTGGCGCCGTGAGACGACAGACTGAACCCGTGCTGAACAGGAATCCAAACCGATGACCGCAATGACCCGTGCTCCGTACGAAGCGATGTTCCTGATCTCGCAGGGCGAGGCCGCCGACCTGGCGGGCGCCGTGGATCACATCGTGGAGATCATCACCCGTCACAGCGGCGAGTTGATCGCGATGAAGAAGTGGGACGAGCGTCGTCTCGCGTACGAGATCGACAAGCAGCGCCGTGGCGTGTACCTCCTGACGTACTTCTACGCCGACGGGAACGAGATCACCGCGATGGAGCGCGATCTCAACCTGTCGGAGCGCGTGATGCGTCACATGTTCCTTCGCGCGGACCATCTGACGGAGGATCAGATGCGAGCGGCCGACGCCCGGGAAGAACTCGCGGCGGAGGCGAAGCTCCGCGCGGAGAAGGCCGCCGAGCGCGACGCGGAAGCCGGCGGCGTGCGTCTCGGGCGTGGCGGCGAGGACGACGATGGCGGCGAGGGCGGCAACGAGCCGCCGGACGTGGACACCGACGCGGGCGACGACTCGTCGAACGACGAGAACTGAGGCTCATGCTCCGGGGAGGAGAACGGGCAGTCGGGCTCGGTCGAGGCTGATCTCGACCGAGCTCTGGGGGTGTTCGCCGCCCATCGCGAGCCCGGCTTCGCCATCGATCTGGGTGAGCACCGGCGTGCCGTTGGCCTCGACCCGCACGCTCTCGGCGCGGGCGTAGACGAGTTCGCGATCGAGCACATGGGTGCGCAGGCGCGAGCCTGCGAGCCAGGCGACTGCGCGGGCGATCGTTTTACAGGGGAAGAAGACCACATCGAGCACGCCGTCGCGAGGCGAGGCGTGGACTGCGGGATTGATGCCGAGCCCGTAGGGGGCGGCGTTGGCGATGACGAGCAAGCCGGGCTCGTTGTTCACCAGCTCCTCGCCGTCGGCGACGACGCGCACGGGTCCGAACGAGGGGGAGAGGATCTCGCGGATGACGGGCACGGTGTAGGCGAGGTGGCCGAGATTCCGCCGGCGTACGGCGGCGAGGCGATGGACGACGCCGGCGTCCGGGCCCATTGAGCACATCAGGAGGAACGGCACGTCTGTGCACCGACCGACGTCGATGCGGACGATGTTCCAACGATCGAGGGCGGCGAGGAGGCGCGCGGGGTCGCGTGTCATGCCGAACTCGCGGGCGAACAGGTTCTCGTTGCCGGCGGGGACGTGGTAGGCGGGGGTGTCGCTCTTGATGAGCGCGTCCGCGGCGTGCTGGACGCTGCCATCGCCTCCGAAGAAGACGGCTGCGTCGCACGCTTCGGGATCGAACGGGGCCTCGTGATCCGCGTAGTTGACGCGGTGCCCTGCTTGCGTGAGCGCAGCGTCGAAGCGGGCTGCGAGGCGCTTCGCGAGGCCTCTGCCGGAACGTCGATTGACCACAAACAGGAGGTGACGCCGCCCTTGTCGCAAGGGGGTCAGTCTCTCGCGGGCTCAGCGGCTCGGTTGGCCTCGCCCTCGTCCATGGTGATCGTGCTGCCGCTCTGGCTCACGCGTCGGTCTTCGCTCTCGATCGCGGGCGGTCGTGAGGGCTTGCGAGCCTCTTCCTCGATCTCGTCCTGGACGGACTTGAGGCCCTTCTTGAACTCGACGATCGAGCGAGCCACGTTGCGTCCGACGTCGGGCAGGCGTCGCCCGAACAGGAGCACGCCGAGGCACAGGATGATCGCGATTTCTGGCCACCCGATCGTGGTGAACAGGGCGAGAGTCGTCGTCGGGGCGTCCATGCGGCCTCCGTGGGGCGGGGCGTTGGGTCGAACCCTGTATTGAACGGCACCTGCCCCGCGGAGTCAATGAAGCTCATGCCGCCCGAAAGTGGGCGTCAGGGGAAGATGCCGCGGGTGGCGTAGAGCTTGCCCAGGTGCTCGAGGGCGGCGACGAACGCGGCGGTCCGCATGTCGCACTTGTACTTCTGGCGGGCCATGCGGGTGCGCCGGGCCGCCATGACCATGTGGCGGTTGAGTTCGCGGTCGACCTGCTCGGCGTCCCAGCTGACGCAGCTCTTGTTCTGGACCCACTCGAAGTAGGACACGGTCACGCCGCCGGCGTTGGCCAGGATGGCCGGGATGACCTCGATGCCCCGCTCGGAGAGCGTGCGGTCGCCTGAGGGGTCGCAGGGGGCGTTTGCGCCCTCGACGACAACCTTGGCGTCGATGAGGCTCGCCTGGTGGGCCTGGATCATCTGCTCGAGGGCAGCGGGGATGAGCACCTCGCACGGGGTGGCGTAGTACTCATCCTCGGTGATGACCTCGCCGCCGATGCGGGGGTCCTTCCCGGATCCCGTGGCCTTGCCCTCGCCGAACCCGGCGACGCCGCCCTTCTCGGCGACGTGCTTGGCGAGCGCTTCGGTGTCGAACCCGTGCTCGTTGCGGAGTGCGCCGGTGTGGTCCATGACGGCGACGACCTTGGCGCCGAGTTCGTCGAGGATGCGTCCGGCCCAGCTGCCGACGTTGCCGAAGCCGAGGATGGAGACGCGCATGCCCTCCACCGAGAGCCCGAGTTCGGGGAGCATCTCGAGGAGCACGTCGACGACGCCCTGCCCGGTGGCTTTCTCGCGGCCGAGCGAACCGCCAAACTCGACGGGCTTGCCGGTG
>JAUIFD010000133.1 GCA_030429485.1 Phycisphaerae bacterium
TTCATCGCGACCGGAGCGACCTTCGTCGCGTCCGCCGGCAATGACGCCAACGACAACGACTCGGTCTTCGCGTCGTATCCGGCGACCTACTCGATTCCCGGCCTGGTTTCCGTTGCGGCGACCGATCCGAACGACGCGTTCGCGATCTATAGCAACTACGGCGCTCAGACGGTTGACATCGGCGCCCCGGGCACGGCGCCCGGCACAACCGCGATCGGCGGTGGATATCAAGGCTTCGGTGGCACCTCCGCCGCGGGCCCGGTTGTGGCGGGCGCGGTCGCCCTCCTCAAGACCTACCGCCCCGATGCTTCGGGCGAGGAGGTCCGCCAGGCGTTGATCAACAGCGCCGATGTTCGTCCGCAGCTTCAGGGCAAGCTGGTTTCGGGTGGGCGGCTCAACGTCGCACGCGCGCTCCAGATCATCGGGCTCGAAGGGCCCGTCGTCACCGCCGCTGCGCCGGGCCCGGTGAGCGGCCAGATCGATGGCTTGACGGGCGATCCGATCGACCGCGCCATCATCACGTTGAGCAAGCCGATCGACGCCTCGCTGCTGACCACCGACGCGGCGAGCGTCGACTACGCGGGCACCGACGGCGACTTCGATACGGCGGATGACTCGACGCTGGGCGTCATGGACGTGCGGCTGATCGACGAGACAGCCGACGCGGCATGGTGGGCGCTGACCGACGCCGATGTGCGTTCACGGACGCTGGTGGTGGCGCTCGACGCCGCGTCGCTTTCAGGTGGCATGCTCGCCCCCGGGGCCTATCGCCTGACGCTGCACCCGGGCACGCAAGCGTCGCCCTTGATCGCCGACCTCGACGGCAACCTGCTCAACGGCAATCTGCTTGCTGGCGAGGACCATGTCCATACGTTTGACATCATCACGACGACCGGCACGCTTGAACCCAACGACACCCTGGCGACCGCAACACCTGTTGTGTTCAACTCGAGCGGGCGGGCGTCGTACACCGGGCTGTTCATCGGTGACGGTCAGGAAGAGGCTCTCGACGTCGATCTGTTCCGACTCGATCTCCCGCGTGGCGGGCTCATCAGCGTGGACATCGACGCGAAGAGCCTGCCGGTCCCGTCGACCCTGGACTCGTTTGTCCGCCTCTTCAACGCACGCGGCGAAGAACTCGCGAACAACGACCAGGCCGACGGGTTCGACTCGGCGCTCGACTTCTTCGTCACCACGGGCGGCGCGTATTACGTGGGCGTATCGGGCTACCCGAACGACAGCTACAACCCCGATCTCGCCGGGAGCGGTGTGACCCAGTCGCGCGGTGCGTACGACCTTACGCTCGATGTCGACCTCATCGAGGACTCGCACCTCGACCCGCAGGGCGACGCGCCGGACGAGCCCACCGACATCACCGATGGCGGCACCATCACCATCGATATCCCGGTGACTGACGGGCGGGCGGTGCTCGACACCAACTTCCGCTTGAGCCTCGATCACCCGTTCGTGAGCGATCTGCGGATCGACCTCCGGAGCCCTGCGGGCACGCAGGTCCGTCTGTTCGATCGTCACGGCGATGACGGCGACAACTTCGACGACGTGCTGTTCGATGACGAGGCGGCCGTCTCGATCGCCAACGCCCCAACGCCCTACTCGGGCCCGTACCGCCCGACCAGTTCCTTGAACGCGTTTGACGGGCAGTCGGCAGGCGGCACGTGGCAGCTCATCATCACGGACGTCAGCCCCGGCGACGCGGGGGTGCTGCGTTCGTGGTTCCTCGAGCTCACGCTCGACAACGACATCTTCGGCCCCTTCGAACTCAACGACACGCTCGACACCGCGAAGCCGCTCGCCGGCCTTGACGGCGGCGGCGTCGAGACCCGCGATGCCGTGATCGGTGACGGCGGGTTTGGGCTGCGCGACCGCGACATCTTCTACTTCACCGCGGAAGCCGGCGCGACACTCAACGCCTCCGTGCAGTCGGTCGGCTCCAACGGACTCCCGGCGCTGCTCGACACGCAGTTGCGGCTGTTCGACGCGGAAGGGACCGAGGTTGTGCGGTCGAATCCCGCGGGCACCCTCGACACCAACATCTCCGGGTTCGTGTTCGCGGCGGGCGGCAGGTACTACATCGCGGTCGGCGAGGCGGCCAACGCGAACTACGATCCGACGGTTGTTTCGTCGGGCGCCTCGGCGGCGACTACCGGCGCCTACGCGCTGCAGGTCTCGTTGACCCCCGGCGTCTCCGACCCGGGCCCGGTGCTCGCGGGCGCGGAGCTTCGCGCCTCGGTCTCCGCCGACGGGACATTCCGCGGCACGACCAACGCGCCCGGGCTGGGAATCGAGTTTGATGGCGTCGAGGTGCTGCAGACAGGCGGCGGGGTTGGCCAGTCGTACTTCGGCGCCATCTCCAACGGCAACTCGTTCTTGAACGACGGCACGGGCTCGGCGGTGTCGATGCCGACCAACCTCACCAACGAGTCCGACTTCGCCAACCGGCGCGTCGCGCTGGCCGGCGATTTCAAGGGACTCGGCGTCGAGCGCGTCGTCTCGTTCGCCACGAATGACACGTTCCTCGCCATCGACGTGACGCTCCACAACACGACCAAGTCGGCCATGTCCGACGTCGCGTGGATGGAGGGCTTCGATCCGAACCCCGGCGTCTCGATGGGCGGCGGGCTCGGGCCGGCGACCGACAATGACATCGACGGCTCGCTCGTGACCGCGAGCGTCGTCTCCAACCTGTACACCTCCGGGTACACGGTGGCGCTCGGCGCCCCCGAAGCCGACGATCGCGCCTCGGTCAATCTCGTCGATAGCGCTTCGGTCGTGCGCGATCCATCGCAGCTGCTCGGGCTTGTGCCGACCGATCCGAACGGTGCGTCCACCGACTCGCAGCTCTCGATCGTGTTCGATCTCGGGTCCATCGGCGCGGGTGAGAGCGTCTCGATGCGTTACTTCATCCTCCTCGCTTCGACACCGCTCGCGGTCGATCTCATGTACGAGGCGATCAACGACGGGTCAGGAGAGGGACACCTTGCAGCCGACTCGGCCGAACCCGCGCCGATCACGCTTTCCGATGGCACGATGGTGCCCACGCTCCCGTATCGGAGCTACTACCCGGAGGGGTTCGCCGGCCCCACGACCTCACACTTCATGCCGATGATCAACCCGCACGATCAAGAGACGCGCGTCGTCGTGATCGCGCGGTACGAAGACCCCGGCGTCGAGCGCGACGCGGTCATCGCCGACTTCACCATCGGCGCCCAGCGGCGGTCCGGGCTGACGATCACGACCCCCGAGCTTTTCGAGGCCGGGCAGTCGCTCGTCCGCACCGACCTCGCCGAACTCGGATTCACCGAGTCATACGCGATCGAGGTGTGGTCGGAGCGTCCGGTCTCGGTGACCTTCAGCTACTACGACGAGTTCAACGCGGGACGTGCAGCCCTCGGCGAGAGCTTCGTGAGCAACCCGGGCGTGGAGTGGATATTCCCGCAGGTCCGTCGCGGCGACGGCATGACCGACGTCATCACGTTCCAGAGCACCTCGGACGAGCCGACGAAGGTGCAGGGCATCTTCCTCGGTGGGGACGGGCAGGAGACCACCTCCCTCAGCTTCACGCTTGAGCCGCGCCGTCGCGGCGGGTGGAACCTCGCCGACGTGGTCAATCTGCCCGAGGGCGACTTTGGCATGATCGTCACCTCGGACCGTCCGATCGTGGCCGCGTTGTCCGGCTTTGACTCCCCGGCAACCGAAGGCGGAAACGGCTCGGCATTCGCGGAGGTTGGCGTCAACGGTGCGGGGAGCTCAGCGGGTGTGCTGCCCGAGGGCCAGATCGGCCTCAACGCCGACTCGGAACGCATCGCGATTGTGAACCCCGCGACCACCGATGTGCGCGTCGACCTCGCGTTCGTGTTTGCAAACGGGTCGGCGTACCGCACGAGCGTCGAAGTCGAACGACAGTCGAGGCGCGTCGTCGCGGTCGAGAAGCTCGCCGGATTCCCGGAAGGGCAGGCGTACGCGGTCGCCTACGAGGCAACAGACGACGACGGCGATCCGGTTGCGGTCGCGTTGGCTCTGCCGACCGATGCGTTCGACGAGTCCCTGGCGTCCGTCTTCGCTTCGGCGGCCTATCCGTACTGGGCGTTCGGGGAGGGCTTCCGCCCGCAGGACCCATACTCGGGCAACGTCACCGAGCTGCTCCGCCTGTACAACCCGGCGGCGACGCCTGTCGTGGCTGAGATCACGATCCGCTTCGACGGCAACTTCACCGGGACCAACGAACCGCTTGGGCAGGAGACCTTCCGTTATACGCTTCCCGCCCTCGGCGTCACCGAGTTTGACGTGCATGACCTGGTGACCGGATCTCGCCGCGAGCAGGACGTGTTCTACGGCGTGACGATCAAGGCCGCGAGCGGCATTGTCGCCCACATGAGCCGGTACGACGCGTTCTTCCCCGGGGCGTTCGGGATGCTGGGGACGCCATTCGGGACCCCGACCCAACTCGTCGATGTGCTCTAGCCCTGTCGGGGCACGCTCGGGGCGGAGACGGAGGACTGTCGGAGCCGTTTCTGAGGCTCGGAGAAGGCCCAGCGGCCCAAGGGGGATATACTGTCGACGCAGAGCGATTGGCGCAGTTGGCTAGCGCGCTTCGTTGACATCGAAGAGGTCACAGGTTCGAGTCCTGTATCGCTCATTGCCCCAGGCCGCCGCAACCGGCACTTGGTCGCAAGCCCGTGCAACAACTGGCACTAGAGCATCCGGCGTTTCGCCGACACTGTCGTCGTGCATGCCGTTTCCAGGCCGTGCGGACGGTTGCTGCTGCGCATTCTGCAGCGCGCCAGGAGCCGTCGCGGCGCGGTCGAAGTGATCATCAGTGACCTGGAGATAGTGCTTCATGGCGACCGCACGCGAGTTGCCCATCCAGGCACACACGATCGTCGATCATCTGCTCAGCGACATCAGGCGGAAGGAAGAGCGGATCAATCGGGGGCGCAACGCAGTCCCAGTCAAGTGGATCGATCGGGAATCGCGCCCGCCAAGCCGAATACGCCGCCATGTCCTCGTCGAAGTTGCCCGTTTCCGGTGGGCAGCGCACGAGCGGGCGCGTGGAACCCAGATCCGCCAACCCACCAAGCCGGTAGAGCGCGATCGTGCGGTAGTCGTCGTCGGAGAAGCTGCCGAGGCTGTCGGCGTCCAGGGTCGCGGGGTTCACCATCTCGCAACGATCGACGGGGGGCGCGATGAGAATCCACCACGTGAACTGAACGTGCGACCCCGCCTTCAAGGCGCTCTTGAACTCCCTGGCCCACCGGTTTCGGACGTGGCGGGACAGTCCAGGCCATTGGTAGATCGCGTGGCGGTCCATCGCAGCGAGAACGACCGGCGCGGCCTCGCGTTGAAGGTCCAGAGGCACCTTCGCTGACCGGCACCCACCGAGTCGTTCCGCCAAGCCCTTGGGGCAAAGCCCCTGGACCTTCACCCTCCCGTGAGGGGAGTCCGCAGTGAGCTTCGGGTCGCGGAGCCGACCGCTCGCCACCAGCGCCCGTGCCGCGTCCCACTCCCGTGTGCGCATCGCATCCGCCTCAGCCTGGTACCGACCGAGGAGGTTGCGGTAGCGGTCGAAGGCGTCCCGAACCGCCTCTGCAAACCACACATGGTCCCGCGCCAGCTTCCGTACCCGGGACTGAGCGTCCTCCAAGAGCGTGATCGGGTCCGCCTCGACCAAAGTCGCGTCCATGCTTCACCTCCTCGTGGGCTCCGCCCACGCGAAACCCCGCCCGGAGCCCGGCACCCGCTCCGGGTCATGCAACAGGATGCTAACTCGGGCATAATGGAGCAACAACGTGTCCGGCGAGCGCCAGGTTCCCCGACGCCCCTCCGGAGCCCTCGCAGTCACCTGAACCGCCCGGGGGGGCACCCTTGCCCGACAGCTTCTTCGAACGCCCGATCCTGAACTCCCAGGGCGGCCGCACCGCTCACGAGGGCCGCGATGCCGGCCAGCGTGACGAGATTCCGAATCCACATGGTTCTCTCCTGTCGAGCCTCCAACACCGACCGCCTGCGCGAGGGCGTCAACAGCCCTGCTGATACGCGGCGAGGAAGGCGAAGAAGTCGTTGGTGTTGATCACGCCGTCGGGCTCGAGGTCGGCAGCCAGATCCTGCGCCTGGTAAAGCGCCAGGAAGGCGAACAAGTCGTTAGTGTCGATCCTGCCGTCGCCGCCCGCCGCAGGATCCAGGTCCGCCTCGCAGTGGTCGTACGCGATCGCCAAGCGATCGATGCTGGCGTTGAAGGCTTGGTCGCCCGCGTGCACGAGGCGTACCTTGAGCTCCTGGCTCGAGCTGAGGTAAGGAAGCGGGCTAGGAACTGTGATGGTGCGAGTGGTGTCGTCGGCGGCATCGGTCAAGACCTCGATGTCCGCGAACTGCCCGGTCGTCCAGTCGTAGAGGCTCACGGTCGTCGTCCCGCCCGCCCCGTCGATCGCGGATTCGAGGTCGATGTGCAGCGGCAGATCACGCGACTCTGCCGCACGCGCGACGTACTCCGTCAGGACGACGTGCAGCGGGTCGCCGGCACCACCTCCGCCAGGCTCGGACGCCACCACGTAGCGCTGATCGTCGGAGTACGCGAGGTGGATGATGTTCCCGTTCGCGTCGCCTCCGTTGATCACCTCGGCACTGATCATTGGGATCGGCCACGTTGCGGTCGGGAGCATGCTCACGAAGTAGTCGCCCGCGCAGGTAGGCACGCTGTCGGAAGGCCGCTGCGAATGATTCACGTGGATTCGCAGTCGGTACCATACGTTCGGATCAATCGCCTGGCGACGATTCAGGCGGTTATCTCCAGCGCTAGTGCCTCGCCAGTCAAAGAGGTCAGCCCATCCGCCGCTCGGTGTCTGCTTGGAGAGGATGACGTACACCGTTCCGCAGTTGTTCGTCCGCCGCACGAGCGCGCCGAATCGAATGTGATTTGGACTGTGCACTCGGAACTGGGCGTCCAGATCAGCATCTGCGCCCACACCGGAGTACGGAGGATTGCCGTCTCCGATGTACGCCACATCCTGCACACCGGTGAACAGGAGCGAGCGTGAGTTCAGGTCGGACACGTGTGAGTTGTACCCAATGGCATGCCCGCTCAACCCCCCGTAGCTCTTACTGGCCTCAACTGCATGCGTGCGCGCCCAAGCGCCTTCGCCCCGATACTCGGATGGAGGCGGGTCGTCACTTCCCCCGGGGTAATTTGGGCTAAACCACACTCTGGCGATCGAGTCGATCTCACGGAACGCGCCGCCGCGCCATTCGATTTGCGCCGAGACGGGCGTGGCGGCGGCTGCGAAAGCCAACAGGAGGGCGGCAGTGCGGCCCGGATTCACGGAAACCGGTGCGGGATGCTGGAGGTTCCGGTTCATCTTGGGTCTCCTTGAGGCCAGTCTGATTGCGGCCTACTCAGGGACGCGAGAATGGGGCGTCAGGAGGGCAATGCATGTAGCAGTTGGCTCGGGCACTCTGGCGGCAAGGGCGGCTAGCCCCCGCCTTCGCCGACCAGACTCTCCCGCCACTCCTCTGCGTTCCGGTCGTGTTCCGCGCCGGGATCGGCGACGTTCCAAGCGTCGTATGTGTTCACGAGGAGTTGGATTGCTCGCTGTGTTCGGGAGTCGCTCAGGCCAAATGTGTTCGCAAAGATGTCGTATGCTTCGCGTCCCTCCTCCTGCGCCTCGCGAAAGCGCTGCAGGTCCAGAAGGACGGCACCGCGCCCGAGCAGAATGAGCCCATACTCCCAGTGTTGGGATCCAAGTACGGATTCGCCGCTTTCGACCGCTTCCTCACTCAATTCGTCGGCCTCCTGCAGATCGCCCTTCTGCCGGAGCAAATGTGCGAGGTTGTGAATCGAGAAGACAGTCTCTTTGGACTGCTCGCCGAGTCTGACACGCTTCATCGCGAG
Source organism: Phycisphaerae bacterium (assembly GCA_030429485.1). GTDB lineage: Bacteria > Planctomycetota > Phycisphaerae > Phycisphaerales > UBA1924 > JAUIFD01. The sequence goes on from JAUIFD010000133.1 coordinate 7,904, forward strand.
AGCGCGTCGCATGTAGTCCTCCGCCCGATCATAATCCCCCTGCGCTTCGTATAGTTTGCCCATGTTGGACATCGACGCGAGTGTGTCGGGGTGCTCCTCTCCCAAGACTCTCAGCCGCCCCTCAAGCGAAGCCCGCAGGTATCCCTCCGCATGATCGAGCTTCTCCTCCGCTTGGAGGAGAGTGCCGAGGCTGTTCATCGCACGGAGCGTGCCAGGACTGTTCGCCCCAAGCACTTGTTCACTCACCTCAACCGCCTCGCGGAGAAAAGGCTCGGCATCCGACAGCCTGCCCTGTGCTCTCAGAATCGAAGCGACGTTGCTCAAGCTGATGAGCGTGTGTGGGTGGGCGTCCCCTCGGATTGCTCGCGTGCCCTCCAGAGCTTGACGCAGCAGGGGCTCGGCTTCCGATAGCTTGCCCTGGAACTTCAACACCGCTCCCAGATTGTTGAAACCCGCGATGGTGTCCACATGCTCGTCGCCTAGAACACGCCGACTTGCGTCAAGAACCTCGCGCAGGATCGCTTCGGCGTCCTTGAATCGGTCTTGTTGCACACGAACCCCGGCAATGAGGCTGCGCACTGCAATCGTGTCCGGGTGATCAAGTCCTTGGACGGTCTCGTACCCCCTGAGCGCTTCCGCGAAGTACGAATCGGCCTGGTCTTCATTCCGCAACGCCGTCGCGATTCTGCCAAGTCCGCGGAGAGTATCAAGCGTGTCGATGTGGAGCGGTCCCAGCACTCGCTGTCGCATATCCAGGACCTGTTCAAGAACTCGTTGAGCTTCCGTCAGCTTGCCTTGTGCCAGCAGTAGAGCTGCCGAGTTGTTGAGTGAGACAAGCGTGGCCGGATGCTCAGGCCCAAGAGACTCCTGCCGGATCGACAACGCGCTCTGTTGAGGCTGCTCGGCAAGATCGAAGAGGCCCAATTCACGCAGAGTATCCGCTATGGTCTGCAATAACCTCGCGCGGAGCACCGGTTGATTGGCAAACTGGTCGTCGATCGACTTGATCGAGCGTTCGAAGACGTTGGCTTCAAGCGTGCCGAGCGCGATGCTGGTGAAGTTAATCGATGCGAAGCGTCTGTCTAGTTCCTCGCGTTCTTCCTCCGGAGCAGCATCGAGGATCGATCGTCGTAGCTGGATGCCCATCATCTGAGCATCGATGCCCGAGAGCTGCTCGGCCTGGAAATCGGAGATCTGGACAAGGTCGTTAGCCCGTGCGTCGAGCGAGCGCACGAGGTTCACCGCGGTGCCCGCCAGCGCCTCAACCTCGCCGCCCGGCGACGTCTCGATGATCGGCGTGTCTCCGGGAGGTGTGCTCTCCGCGAGCGTCTCCGAGAAGTCATCAGTCACCTGGCGCAGCGCATCGCTCGCGCGACTCGCCTGCTCCGACACGCGCTCGCGCTCGTTGAGCGCCCAGATCATGCCCCAGGTCGTCCCGGCGATGCCGAGCACGAGCGCCGCCGCGAGCAGCCCGCCGGCGATCACCTGCCCGCGGTTGCGTTTCACGAACTTATTGACTCTGTACGACGCGCTCGGCGGCCCTGCGAGCACCGGCTCGTCATTGAGGAACCGGCGCAGCTCCATCGCCAGCGCGTTGGCGGTCTCGTACCGGCGTTCGCGGTCCTTCTCCAGACATTTCATCACCACCCAGTCCAGGTCGCGTCGGAGCACCGTCGCGAGCGACCGGATCTCGGTCCGACGCTTCTCGGCGACGATCGTCGCGGTGGAGGTGCCATCGGCGGTCGTCTGGAGAGAGCCGAGCTTGGTGCTTGGCTTGGGCGGCTCGACTTCTCGGATGATGCGCTGGATCTCCGCCCACCCCGCCTTGAGCAGCGTCTCAGGCTCGAACGGCCTCGAACCCGTGAGCAGTTCGTACAGGATCACGCCAAGCGAATAAACATCGGATCGGGTGTCGATGTCCTGCCCGGACAGCTCCGCCTGCTCGGGGCTCATGTAGGCCGGAGTACCGATCACCTCGCCGCGTCCCGTGAAGATGGTCGCTTCCGTCAAACGCTGGTTGAGGGCCTTAGCGACCCCAAAGTCGATCACCTTGGGCGTGCTCTTTCCGTCCTCGTACTCCACGAGGATGTTCGATGGCTTGAGATCGCGGTGAATGACGCCCTTGGCGTGCGCGTGCTGCACCGCCTCGCACACGCGGATGAACAGCTCAAGGCGAGCGTCGAGCGAGAGGCGGTGTAGATCGCAGTGGTCGGTGATCGGCAGCCCCTTAACCAACTCCATCGCGAAGTAGGGGCGGCCCTGATCGGTCGTGCCGCCATCAAACACCTTCGCAACGCAGGAATGGTCCATGACCGCCAGCGCCTGACGCTCGGCCTCGAACCGGGCGATGACGGCTCCCGAGTCCATCCCGGGCTTGATGACCTTGAGCGCCACCATGCGGCGCACGGGCTCGGTCTGCTCGGCCTGGTAGACGAATCCGAACCCGCCCTCGCCGATGGCATCGAGCACTCGGTACCGCCCGACCGTCTTGCCGACCAAGTCGAGCACGTCCGCGCGAG
>JAUIFD010000134.1 GCA_030429485.1 Phycisphaerae bacterium
TGCCATTGCCCGCCTCGACCTCGCGGACCACCTCTCACCCACGCGGCGCAACGGGCTCTACGCGATGATCGAGCGGATCGGCGCCCTCGTGGCCCATGTCGAGGAGCGGGGCGACGCCTCGACATCAGACAGGTCATCCGACGGTGAACCGAAGGCTGGGCAGGCGCCGGAAGCGCTAACCGCCGCCGCACCCCTCCGCATCTTCGACTCTTCACCCACCGCCCGCCCTCGCGTCGCGGCAACCCCGACCCCCGACCCGACCACCACCCGCTCCAAGATCATCGACGCGATCAAGCAGGTGTACGACCCCGAGATCCCCGTCAACCTCTACGACCTCGGGCTCATCTACACCATCGACCTCGCCCCCGACGAACGCTCCGCCAAGATCGACATGACCCTCACCTCGCCCGCGTGCCCCGTCGCTCAGGAACTGCCCGAGCAGGTCAAGGCTGCAGCAGAGTCGGTGCCCGGTATTGAGCGTGCCGAGGTCCGCGTGGTCTGGGAGCCGAAGTGGACGCGGGAGATGATGTGCGACGAAGCGCGGCTCGAGCTCGGGCTGATGTGAGCGTGCATGCCGCGCTACCTCGCCCACGCCCGCAGGTTCCGCGACGCGCTCGCCCGTCGGGACACTGACGCGTTTCCGATCATGGATGGGATGCCCCTGCCTGAGTTGGAGGAGGCAGCTCGCCAACTCGCCTCGTGGGTGCGGCGCGAGTCACCCACGCTCGACATCCCCCCGCGCGTGCTGGAGCACTTGGTCGACGAGACGATCATGACGTCGGAGCGCGAAGGCCTCTCCCCGCCGCAACTCGCGCTCTGTGCGGTCCTGCTGTTCGACGCCTTCATCGCCGAGCCGGCCCTTTCACGCTGCTCGCCCGACATCGAGTTCGCGATGCGCGACCTCGTCCGCGCGTTTCCTCATCTCCCGCCGCGAGCCATACTCATACTCGCAGCCCAGATGCGGCAGCTCGAGCGACTCAGCTCGCTACGTGGTGAGGAGCGCCCCATCACACACGCTGCCCACCTCGCTGCCGAGGCGCTCTGCGGACGAGCGATCGACGACCGCGAGCTCCGAAGGGCGTATCGGGCGTCGCATCCCGACGACCCCGTCTTCTTCCAGGCGCGCCGGGACTTCGTCCGGTGGCGGCGAAACCACGCCAGCTAGGAGCTAAGGTTGGGCATGGTGAACATTGACTCGGGGTATTGGCGGCGGTGGGGGGATGTCGCCGATGGTCTCTTCCTGCTCGGCTCATTCAGATTCGAGAGCGAAGACGCCGTCGAAGCGGCGCGTCAGCAACAACTCGTGATTACGTTCGTAGAAGTCGTGTGCGGTCTCTTTGATGATGTTGGTTTGCTCGATCGCTTCATCCATGAGACTCAGAATATGAAGACTGATGTGCAAGTTGTGGCGAGCTTGAGGCGGTTCGGACACCAGCTTCGCGCTGAGCTTGATCGCAATGAGCTGCCTGACTTCAAGAGCGCGGCGTGGCACGCAATCGCAGCGGAAGCGAGGGCGATCGCGAGTCGCATGGGCGGCTCCCCCTACGTGTCGCTTCCTGCAGAGTGCTTGCGCCCAACTTGATGTCCCAGCCCCCCGACCACTCAGCCCCCATACGCTCGCCCGAAGGAGTCTCCCATGCCCGATCTCGCACGCGGCGCCGCTGTCATCGGCCAGTCCGGCGGCCCGACCGCGGTCATCAACCAGTCCCTCGTCGGCGTCGTCCAGGGCCTCCGTGCCGCGGGTGCCGGTGCGCCCGGCAACCCCATCACCCGCGTGCTCGGCATGCGCCACGCGGTCCGCGGGCTCACCCACGATCAGCTCGTTGACCTCACCGACATCCCGGACGATCGCCTCGAGCGCCTTGCCGCTGCTCCCTCTGCCGGGCTCGGCTCGACGCGCGATAAGCCCGATGCCGAATACTGCCAGCGCATCTTCGCTGCGTGCGAGAAGCACGACATCCGCTACTTCTTCTACGTCGGCGGCAACGACTCGTCCGACACCTGCCGCATTGTCAACGAGCTCGCGAACAAGGCCGGGTACGAGCTGCGCTGCTTCCACGTGCCCAAGACCGTGGACAACGACCTCGTGCTCTCCGATCACACACCGGGCTTCCCGTCGGCTGCGCGCTTTGTCGCGACGGCGTGCCGGGCCGACGCGCTCGACAACGCCTCGATCCCCGGCATCAAGATCAACGTCATCATGGGGCGCCACGCCGGCTTCCTCACCGCTGCCTCGGCGCTCGCGCGCCAGGGCGACGACACCGGCCCGCACCTCATCTACGTCCCCGAAGTCGCCTTCGACACCGAGCGCTTCGTGCAGGACGTCGCCAAGGTCTATGACCGACTGGGCTATTGCCAGATCGCGGTCTCGGAAGGCATCCAGGATGACAAGGGCGAGTCGATCGGCGCGGCGCTGATCAAGGACGGGCAGGCCGACGCGCACGGCAACGTGCAGCTCTCCGGCTCGGGCGCCCTCGGCGACGCGCTCTCCGACCTCCTCAAGAGCAAGCTCAAGCCCGCGGGCGGCAAGCCCCCGCGCGTGCGCGCCGACACCTTCGGCTACCTCCAGCGCTGCTGGCCCGACGCCTCGCCCGTCGACGCCATCGAAGCCCGAGGCGTCGGGCGCTTCGCTGCAGCACTCGCCACCTCCGGCGACGTGGACGGCTCGGTCGCCATCGGGCGCGTCGCGTCGCCCGAGTCTGGTCAGCCCTACGCCGCAACTTATCGGCGCGTGGAGCTCTCGGATATCGCCGCCAAGACACGCCACATGCCGCCCGAGTTCATCGACGGCACCAACAACGTCTCCGACGCGTTCATCCGGTACTGCGAGCCGCTTACCGGGCCGATCGTGCCCCTCGAACGCCTCTAGGCGCGCGCCAATCCGGCGACATGGCGGCGCTCCTCCGTGACCGCTCTGCCACGCGGCGTACCAATCTCCCGCCGAACCGCGCTCGCGTCGCGGCGGTAAGGGGGGAACATGCGAGGACCTAGACACGGGTGGAACGCTGGCGTATCGCGGATGTTCGTTGTGCTCTGCACTCTCTGCGCGATCGTGCACGCCGCGTACCCAGATGACGATCGTCTGACGGTTCCGCCAGCAAACTCCGTCGACGCGGAACTCATCCACCGAGCGCTCTCATGCGATGTGCGCGTCATCGCGATGGGTGACAGCTTCTGTGCGCCCATCTGGGCCCGGGTCTTCCCCGCCGTGCTGCGTGTCTGGCCATACGGTCCGACCACGGCGATCGCGGGCGGCGCCGCCAGGCAATCCCAACTCGTGCAGGGCATCGAGTACTGCGAGCCGATCGCGAGTGTGCTTGGCAGGAACTACCAGGTGCTGCGTGACGATCCCCAGCCGACCTACTTCGGGCTGCCGATGCGCGGCATGCGCGAGGTGTTCGGCTCGCCTGAACTCCGACTCGGCGACGCGGGCGAGATCATCGACATCCGCCTGTGGGACGGCATGCTCGAGGGCGCACCGGGCGGAAGGCTCACCGGCGACGGCGTCGCCGTGGCGTTCCGCATGCTGCATTGGATGTCGGGCCCTGATCGTGAGATCGGGCATGTGGCGGTCGAGTTTGGGGATGCGCCTGAGGCGCTCGTTCCCCTCGCGCACGACGGTGTATCGGCGGGGCAGGTGGGCGCGTCGCCCGCTGATGTCATCGCGCGATTCGCGGTCGCGGACGACAAGCCGCGCGCCATACTGCGCGAGGTCGACCCGCTGATGGGCAGCGGACGCTACTTCCATCCCGCTGGCGGCGTGTTCTATCGGGTGGACTGCCAAGGGGATCGAGTGCCGGGGGTGTACTACTCCTCGGTTTCCGATGTGAGCTGGTCTTACGCCGGGTTCGCGGCCGATCGTGCGTGCGCGGCCTTGGGAGAGAAGGTCTTCTCTCGCGAGCAGCTCGCGCACTGGGCGCGCGCCACCACGCTCGACCCGGCAACGCCCGTCGTGGTGTTCTGGTATCTCGCGGCGGAGCCGATCCAGCGTGCTGGTGCCGAGGCCGTATTCGACCGCATGTTGACCGTCGCATCGGGAGCACTCGCCGACGCGGGCGCGCACGGGGTCACGCACTGCCTTGTGCTGCCACACTTCCACACCGTCGGCAAACTCGGCACAAGCGACGAGGCACGCGCGCGATTCGAGGCGCAGCGCGACGCGATGTTCGCCGTCGCGACACGGCGTGCCGACGCGGCTGCGGTCTCGATCTACGACGCGACGGAGGGTGTCCTGTTCGACGGCTCGGACGCTGCTCGTGCGTGGCTCGACCTTCACGGCTACGACGCGTTTGAATACGCCGGGCGTTCGGTGGATCTTGTGCACGATGTCGGTGGGCGCCTGCTCGACGAGAGCGATCTCCATCCTGCGGGCGACGATGCCGCCGCGTTGTTCGCGAACGAGTTGATCCGCGAACTCACACGCGAGCAACGGTAGAAGTCAGTCGCCGTCGCCGATCGCGGGCTCCTCCGGCAATGGGGGCACCGGTGCCACGACAGCGCTTGTGGGGGTCGTTTCGGCGGGGGTTGGCCCGGAATCGTGGAACACCAGCACATAGAGCCACAAGCAGAGGCCGTAGAACACAGTCATGGCGCCGATCCACCCCACCGAATCGCGCACGACTCGCGGCTGATTCGCGAGCGGCTTGCCCACGACGCGCAGCGCCGGCAGGAGTGCGGGTCTCGCGCGATCTGCGAGCGTGGGTCGCCTTCCCGCGTGCGGCCGCAACGAGTGATGTCGCAGGTCCGGCTTGGGCTGGACAACGGGCTCGGTCTCGCCGGCGAGAGGTTCGCGGTCATCCGCGCCGTGCTGCGGGTCCGACGCGGATGGCACGGGTTGATCCGTCGCCACATCCGTCGACGGTGATTGGACCTCATCGCGATCCTCACCACTCGATGTGGTGTCGCCGGCCGGCTCGTCTTCATCAGCCGTGGCATTCGCTGGGGGAGCGTCGCTCTCGGCGAATGTCACGTCCGCAGGTGTCGAATCGCCCGTGTCGGGATCTTCGAACATCCCCTCGAAGGTGCCATCGTCGTCACTCGACGGGTCAGCAGACTCGTCGTCGGCTTCAGCGCCGCTCGACGCTTGCGCGTCCTCGCTCACTGCCGCGACCGGTGCATCCGATGCAGCGGGGTCGCGGCGTTCGGCGCCGGACTCGTCCGGGTCGGCAAACGTGCCCTCGAGCTCGTCTATCGCGTCGTTGTCATCGTCGGTGGTCTCGTTGGCGGATGGCTCTGTCGTGAGTTCCTCGTTGATCTCGTCGAGCAACTCGGTCGGGCGCACATCAGGGGCTCCGGCGTCGCTCGGTTGGGGTCCGCTGTCCCTGGTGGCCGCCTCCGGCGTCTCTCCGACAGCTTCCTCCAGCGACTGGCAGGCGTCGTTGATCTCGTCGAGCAACGAATCCAGGCGCGCATGAGCGCCGCCCGGCGCTGGGCGGGTGTTCGGGCGCGCGCTGTCGGCTGCACCGGGCATCACGGTCTCCCGTGCGATCATCGGTCGGCCCGAGAACCAACTCAAGTGCCAGTCGGCAGGAATCGCCGCCCTACCCTCGATCAGGAGGGCTGCGTGACCCATCGGCTGCTCATCGAGGCCCCGCTTCCGCCCGAGGGTGCTGTCCTCGAAGTGCTGGGCGCGGAGGCCCACCATGCCATCCGCGTCAAGCGTCTGACGGAGGGCGAGGTGCTCGCGGTGGGCGACGGGCAGGGCGCCGAGGGCGAAGCCCGGGTCGCTGCGGTGGAGAAGCGTGCCCGGGGCGAGTGGGCGCTGGTGCTGAGCGTCGAACGTCGGTGGAGCGTGCCCCGGGTATGCCCGCAGGTCCGCGTGTTCTCGGGCGTTCCCAAGGGCCCTCGCTTGGAGGCGCTCGTCGATCAGCTGAGTCAGGCCGGGGCGGCGTCGTGGGCCCCGCTCATCGCCGAGCGGTCGGTGGTCGACCCTCGCCCGGGCAAACTCGAGCGGATGCGCCGTGTGTCGGTCGAGGCGGCCAAGCAATGCTGGCGGCCGTGGCTGCTCGAGATCGGCGAGGTGTGCCGTTTCGCCGACGCGCTGCAAGAGCCCGAGTCGCGTCTCGTGATCGCCGACCCTTCGGGTGAGAGGTACTCGCCCGACGCCTCGGCACGCATCACGCTGCTGATCGGGCCCGAGGGGGGTTGGTCGGACCGTGAACTCGGGCGGGCGCGCGAAGCGGGTGCGCAAGCAATGTCGATCGGGCCGCACGTTATGCGGGTGGAGAACGCCGCCCCGATCGCGACGGCGCTCATCCTCGACGCGGAGAGGGCCCGCTCTGGACTCGGTCGCTGGAACAAGGAGCACGTCCCGTGCGAGCCATGCTGAAGTCGTTTGCTCTCGGCGCGATCGCTGTCGGCATCGCATCTCCGGGTGCGCGCGCGCAGGAGCGTCTGTCACCGGAGTATCGCGCGCGTGCCGAAGCGGTCGCCGCGCGCGCCGACGCCTACCTGCGCGAGCAGCAAGACGCCTCCGGCGGATGGCGCACGGAAGGGCGCGGGGCGCAGTTCCCGGCGATCTCCGCGCTCGCGCTCAACGCCATCACCCAGCACACGTCCGAAGCCAACGTGGACGACGACGCCATCAGGCGAGCTGTGGCGTTTCTGCTCGCCAAGCAGCAGCCCGATGGCGGGATCTACGGCCAAGTACTCCCAAACTACAACACGTCGTGCGCCGTCTCCGCGCTTTCCCGCATCCACACGCCCGAGGCGCGCGACGCGGTCGAGCGTGCTCAGCAGTTCCTGCTCTCGCTCCAGTGGGGCGCGCCGCAGCATCCCCAGGGGCCGGCTGCGGGAGAGAAGGAGGCGGTGGGCGAGGACCACCCGTTCTACGGCGGGGTTGGATACGGCGGACACTCGCGCCCGGACCTCTCCAACCTCCAGTTTATGCTCCAAGCGCTGGACGATTCCGGGTATGAGTCCGACGGCCCGGCGGTGAAGCGCGCCCTCAAGTTCCTCGAACGTGTCCAGATGTACGACGAGATCAACCCCATGGAGTACGCGGACGGCTCCAAGCAGGGTGGGTTCGTCTATGCCACCGGCCCCGAGGGCGATCAACCCCGCGCCGGCGAGTCGAAGACCGCGATGATCGAGGAGACGCTTGACGACGGCGCCAAGGTCTCGCGCTTGCGTGCCTACGGCTCCATGACCTACGCCGGCTTCAAAGGCTACGTGTACGCCCAACTCCCGCGCGACGATATCCGCGTGCGCGCCGCACTCGACTGGCTTCAGCACAACTACACGCTCGACGAGAACCCCGGCATGGGGCAGGAGGGGTACTACTACTTCATCCTCGTCTTCGGCCGTGCGATGGACGCGTGGGACGAGCCGACCATCCTCACCATCAGCCAAGACGGCTCATCCGAGACACGCTACTGGGCGCATGATCTCGTCGAGGCCCTCGAAGCGCGGCAACTCGAGGACGGTTCCTTCCGCTTGGTCGATGATCGATGGATGGAAGGCGACCCCGTGCTGATCACCAGCTACGCCCTGATCGGGCTGCGCGCGGCGATGGCGGAGTAGTCAGTCGCCCGGCGGTGCGATCTGGGGCCTACGGCGCAACTCCCGGACGATCTCCGGGAGACGCTGTTCGTAGTCCTCCGGAAACTCAAGAAACCCCGTCTTGGTATTGCGGACGAGCCCGCGCGCCTCGCCCGGCGCCCCGGTCTCAAGAAAGAGCATCACGTCCGTGCTCACGAGCGGGTTGTGCTGGTAATAGCTGTGCCCGAGCAGCGTCCGCTTGAGCTCCTCCGCCCGCGTCACGTCGACGAGTTGCGTGTCGGTCGCGAGCATCGCCTCGCGCACGTCGTTGTACAGGCGCCCGACCGAGTTGCCCAGGCGCGTCCCGGCGAAGAGCCGGCTCGCGAACCCGAGCGCGCGATCATGGCGTGAAGCGTAGATCGTCATCGCATCCACCACACGCATCGAGCCGTCCACGCGCGCGCTCCAGGTGGTATCGAGGTCCATGTCGGGCGCCGCGAGCACCACGCGCCCGATCCTGTAGCTTGCCCGAAGTGTCGCGCTCGGCTCGTCGTAGTGCATCAGGCTGATCTGCCGCAGCGCCTCGACGGTCACCGCGCTTCCGGCGCTGTGGGCGATGATGTTGATCTGCTCCGCATCCGTCGAATCGGCGAGAAACTCCAGCAGCCTGCGGAGCTGCCACACCGCGAAATCGGCGTTGGCCTTGTCGACCGCGTACGACAGGATCCCGCCGTGCGAGGCCCAGTCGAAACAGACGACGACCCCGTCGCGCCCCATGTAGTGCCAGAACTCACCGGTGAGCACGACGTTGCGTGTGAACTCCGAGTTGTACCCATGCACGTAGAGCGTGATCGTGCGACGATCGCTCCGCTCCAGCATCTCGTTGATCGCCGACGCGAATCGATCGCCAGCCGCCCTGCTTTCCGCTGGCGGTTGCCACGCGGGGTCAAACGTGAGCCCCGGCGGCCAGAGCGTCTTCCAGAACAGCCCGTACGCCTCATGCTGCGCAACCGTGAGGACAGGGTCGTCTCGGCGCTCGGTCGCGCGTGAGATGTCCACCAACTGGTCCCACGTGAGTTCATCGCCAAACTCGACCATCGCGAGGCCGAGGTGGACGTCGCGCGTGCGCGTGTTCGTGTAGAACTGCTGCGGATCGGGGTCGCCGGAGACCGCCCTCGCACTGGCGACAAACACCGGCGCTCTTGTGTGCTGGTGCTCGTCCGGCACCGACTCGAAGGGGTCGATGCTCCCGATCGCCACCGCCGCCGGCGTGGGCATGAGGGTTGTGCGGCACCCGGCGCTCGCGAAGGCGAACACCAGAACCACCAGCCGCAAGGCGGACAATCGGGGCATGGCGCGCGGAGCATACCGGCTTACGCCCGTCCCGAGCCCAGGCCGCAGCCCTCAACGGGACGCCCGTCGCAGGCGAGCCGCTACTCCAGCGCTTTGCGGAGAAACCCGATCGTCTCTTCCCATGCGCCGGTCGCTGCCTTCATGTTCGCCCCGTCGCGCCCCGACTGCTGGCGCAAGAAGCCGTGCCCCGCCCCGTCGAACACGCGTGCCGTGTAGGGCTTCTCGTGCTCGCGCATCGCGGCCTCCGTGCCCTCGACGGTCGACGTCACGCGGTTGTCATCCCCGCCATAGAGCCCCAGCACCGGGCATTCGATCTTCTCGAGCCCCGCATCCGGCGCCGTGCCGTAGTAGACCACCGCCGCGTCGAGCGCCCCCTGGTGCGTGGCGTACAGAAACGACGCGCTCCCGCCCCAGCAGAAGCCGATCGAAGCCGAGCGCTCCGTCGTCGAGGGCAGCCCGATGGCGTAGGCGCGCACCGCGTCGAGGCGTGGCGCCTGCTCTTCGGGGGTGAGCCCGCGGATCGCGCCGCGCACGCTGTCGCCCTCAAACGACTCGGTCCCGCCGCCGCCCGGTCCCATGCCCGAGAGCAGGTCGGGCGCGACCGCGACAAACCCCTCCGCCGCGAGCGCGTCGGCCACCGATCGCACCCAGTCGGTCATGCCGAAGATCTCGTGGATCACGATCACCACCGGCGCATCATCCGCGCGCTCGGGGTACGCGACCCACGTCCTGATCTTCGTCTCCGAGCCGGGCAGCGCGACCTCGGCCCACTCGCCGTGCCGAGGCGATTCGACAAGCGCTTCCGTCGCGTGTTCGCCATCGGGCGGAAGTTCGCCCTGCGCGCACGAGCCGCCTGCGAGCAGGCCGATCGCGAGTGCCGAGAGCAAGGGGCGAAGGGGCGAGCGGACGGTGTTGCGCAGGAGCGCGTTTCGGGGTGTGGTCATCGGCGCATTGTCCTCGCGCCGGGGGGCGCGTGTCCAGGATGGAGATGGAGGTTCGTAGGCCCTGGGGATGGGCGAGGCGCGTCATTGCGCACGGTGCGGCGTTCGATCTGAGGTGGCTCTGCCGCCAGCAGTCTTCACCATCATGTCTCCCATACATCAAGGCACAAGGCGCGCACGAACGTGCCGCGCCAGCACAAAGGCACCACGATGCGGAGGGGTGTCTCGCTCTTCTCAAGGGCCCGGCTCTCGCCCGGCCCGACTCCGCGACAACGTCGGAGGAGGCTCCCAGACGGCGCGAGGCCCCCGCCGCCTACCCGCAGCACAACGCTCGTGGGCCGATCGGCGCGTTGCTGGCGCGAGAGCTGGGGATCACACCGGAGGAGAGTGCGGATCTCGGACCCCAGAGCGGGTCAGGGGCACGGGAGGGGAGAGGTGCGAGGTGGGGAGCCGTCAGCGAGCCCGACGCGCAAGCGAGGGAACGGGCGCCCAACCCTCGCTCGCGCTTCGGGCTCGCGCTGCCCCTCGGCAAGGGGTGGGAGGGGAGGG
>JAUIFD010000135.1 GCA_030429485.1 Phycisphaerae bacterium
TGCGCGGAGCTCGATACGGTGGTGGACGCGGCGCGGGAGTGCGCGGGCGTGCTCGGGGCGCGGATGACGGGGGGCGGGTTTGGCGGGAGCGCGATCGTGGCGGTGGAGCGCGGGGCGGAGTTGGATGTTGGGGCGAGGGTGCGGGCTGTGTTTGAGAGGGCGCATGGTGGGGCGTGCGCGGTGCGCGAAGTGCGGGCGAGCGAGGGGGCGCGGGTGGAGACTGGTACGGAGGGCGGAAGATGAAGCGGCTTGTTGGCGTTGCGGGTGCGCTTGTGGGTGTGTTGATTGTCGCGGGGTGCGAGAGCGGCGGGGCGAGGGTGGTGCAGGATGAAGCGATGCAGAGGGTCCGGGCGGTGTCTGATCTCGACCGAACGCTAGACGAGTGGCATCGCGCGGCGGCGACGGGGGACTTTGACGCGTACTTCTCGCGGATGACGGAGGACGCGGTGTTTCTGGGGACGGATGCTTCGGAGCGGTGGGTGGGCGAGGAGTTTCGCGCGTTTGCGCGGCCTTACTTCAAGGGGCCGACGGCGTATGGGGAGGGGGCGTGGACGTATCGGCCGGTGGAGCGGCATATTGCGTTTGAGGCGTATGAAGAGGGCGAGGCCTGGAAGTGGGATGACGTCGAGGTCGTCGCGTGGTTTGACGAGATTCTGATGCACGACACCTATGGGCGGTGCCGCGGGACCGGGGTGGCGCAGCGCGACGATGGGCGATGGCGGATTGCGCACTATTCACTGACGTTTCTTGTGCCGAACGACATCGCGGGGGAGGTCACGGGGAGGGTGAGGGCGTTTGAAGCGGGAGGATGAACTTTGTTGTACGGGCACGCGGAGCGCTGCGAGGGTCGGTAGGACACAGGCGAGACGCCTGTGCCACGAGGGGGGTAGGAGAGGCAGAAGGCATAGCCGCCCAGAGCGGCGGCCATGGCACCCGGCGGTCGGCGCTCGGATCAGGCCCGATGTGATGACGCTCCCGCGACTAGTGCTGCAATTGCCTCGGGTTCAAGGGGCGGGTTGGCGCGGTGGGCGACCGCATGGCAGTTGGCACAGAGCGGAACCATGTCAGTGATTGGATCAACGAGTTGGTCGCCGGTGGAGGCCAACGGAAACCTGTGGTGAACCTCGATGTAGCCATCAGCGATGGGTCCGTAGGTCGTACGAAAGTCGATGCCGCATGCGAGACACTTGTGGCCATGGTGTTCAATGCAGGCTTGCCGCAATCTGGGGTCGCGCTCGTATCTTGTTGTTGCGAGTCGCTGTGGCGCCCCTTCTTGTGCGGGCGCACATTCGGGTTGCTCAAGATGCGGCGCGGAGGCGGAAGCAATGACGGCTACATGCCCCGTGAATTGTACCATTGCAAGCCAAACGGGCTTGGGTGGGCCGGCGAGATAGAAGTTGCAGAAGTCCTTCGAGCGGTGAGTCGTGGCGGTACCTCTCTCCCCGGTGAACGGGCAAATGTCCTGCTGGTGGACATGGCGCGGTGGGTAATAAACTCCTAAGCAGTTAGTTCCACATTTCTGCGAAGTTGCCTGTTTCCCATCACTCCTTTGTCGCATCGCTAGCGCTGCGGCGAGGAGTTCAGCACGGGTTGGATGAGCCTCCGTACTGGCCTCATCAAACAGCGTCTTCTGCAGGAGTGCCATTGGAGTCCCTATGCCAGTTCTTCGACGGTCGGGCAGGTGCAGATGAGGTTGCGGTCGCCGTAGGGGTTGTCGATGCGTGCGACGGGGGGCCAGAACTTGCGGTCGCGGAGCCATGGGGCGGGGTAGGCGGCGCGCTGGCGGGCGTAGGGGTGGGGCCATTCGTCGTTGGTGAGTGTGGCGATGGTGTGTGGGGCGTTTTTGAGGAGGTTGTCGGTGGGGTCGGCTTGGCCGCGCTCGATCTCGGCGATCTCTTCGCGGATGGCGATGAGCGCGTCGCAGAAGCGGTCGAGTTCGGCGGTGGTTTCGCTTTCGGTGGGCTCGATCATGAGCGTGCCGGCGACGGGCCAGGACATGGTGGGGGCGTGGAAGCCGTAGTCCATGAGTCGCTTGGCGACGTCCTCTGCGGTGACGAACTTGGCGACGGGTCGGAGGTCGATGATGAACTCGTGGGCGACCGCGCCGCCGGCGCCGGTGTAGACGACGTCGTATGTGGTGCGGAGTCGGCTCGCCATGTAGTTGGCGTTGAGGATGGCGACCTGGCTTGCGCGGGTGAGGCCTTGTGCGCCCATCATGGCGATGTACATCCAGGAGATGGTGAGGATGGAAGGGGAGCCGTAGGGCGCGGCGGAGACGGCGTGGGTCTTGCCGGCGTTGGTGCCCGTGGGCGGGGCGACGGGGTGACCCGGGAGGAAGGGGGCGAGCTCGGCGGTGCACGCGATGGGGCCCATGCCCGGGCCGCCGCCGCCGTGGGGGATGCAGAAGGTCTTGTGAAGGTTGAGGTGGCAGACGTCTGCGCCGCAGATGGCGGGGTTGGTGAGCCCGACCTGTGCGTTCATGTTGGCGCCGTCCATGTAGACGCGTCCGCCGTGGTCGTGGACGATCTTGCAGATCTCCTTGATCTGCTTCTCGAACACGCCGTGGGTGGAGGGGTAGGTGACCATGAGCGCGCCGAGGCGCTGGCCTTCGTCGTCGCACTTGGCGCGGAGGTCGGCGACGTCGATATTGCCCTTGGCGTCGCACGCGACGGGGACGACGCGCATGCCGGCGATGACGGCGGAGGCGGGGTTGGTGCCGTGGGCGGAGGTGGGGATGATGCAGGCGTCGCGCTGGGTGTCGCCGCGTGCGTGGTGGAAGCCTCGGATGGCGAGGAGGCCGGCGTATTCGCCCTGCGATCCGGCGTTGGGCTGGAGCGAGACGGCTTCGAATCCGGTGATGGTGGCGAGCCAGCGTTCGAGCTGGGTGTAGAGCTCGGCGTAGCCCTGCTGCTGATCGGCGGGGGCGAAGGGGTGGATGCTCGCGAACTCGGGCCAGGTGACGGGGAGCATCTCGGAGGTGGCGTTGAGCTTCATGGTGCATGAGCCGAGGGGGATCATGGAGTGGGCGAGTGAGAGATCGCGCTCTTCGAGGCGCTTGATGTAGCGGAGCATCTCTGTTTCAGAGTGGTGCGTGTTGAAGACGGGATGGGTGAGGAAGGGCGTGGTGCGCTGGAAGACGGGAGGGACGGTGAGGTAGGCCTTGGTGGCGAGGTCGGCGATATCGGGTGCGGGCTCGCCGAAGGCGGCGAGGAGGTCGGCGAGCAGTGCTTCGTCGGAGGTTTCGTCGAGGGTGATGCCGAGGGTGCCGTCGGCGAAATCGCGGAGGTTGATGCCGCGCGTGCGCGCGGACTCGATGATGGATGCGGCGGTGCGCCCGACGGGCTTGATGCGGAGCGTGTCGAAGACGAGGTCTTCTGCGATTTGGTGTCCGAGATTGAGCAAGCCTCGGCGCAGGGTTTGGGTGAGTGTGCGGATGCGTGTGGCGATCTCGCGGATGCCCTCTGCTCCGTGGTAGACGGCGTACATGGAGGCCATGACGGCGAGGAGGGCCTGGGCGGTGCAGATGTTGGAGGTTGCGCGGTCGCGCTTGATGTGCTGTTCGCGGGTCTGGATCGCCATGCGGAGGGCGGGCGCGCCGGTGGCGTCTTTGGAGACGCCGATGATGCGTCCGGGCATCTTGCGGGCGTGTTCTTCGCGTGTGGCGATGAACGCGGCGTGTGGGCCGCCCGCGCCCATGGGGACGCCGAGGCGCTGGGCGCTTCCGACGCAGATGTCGGCGCCCCATTCGCCGGGCGGGGTGAAGAGGGTGAGTGCGAGGATGTCGGCGGCGGCGACGACCTGTGTGCCGGCGGTGTGCGCGAGCTCGGTCATGTCGCGGTAGCACTCGATGCGTCCGTCGGTGGTGGGCCACTGGACGAGCACGCCGCAGTAGGCGGTGTCGTCGGTGGGGAAGTCGGCTTTGTGCGCGTCACCGATGACGACGTCGATGCCCATGGTCTCGGCGCGGGTCTGGACGACGCCGATGGTCTGCGGGTGGCAGGCGGCGTCGACGAGGAATCGGGGGCGCTTGTTGCGCGCGATGGCGTGGCACATCGCCATGGCTTCGGCGGCGGCGGTTGCTTCGTCGAGGAGCGAGGCGTTGGCGAGGGGGAGCGCGGTGAGGTCCGCGATCATGGTCTGGAAGTTGAGGAGCGCTTCGAGGCGCCCCTGTGAGATCTCGGCCTGGTAGGGGGTGTACTGCGTGTACCAGCCGGGGTTTTCGAGGATGTTGCGCTGGATGACGGGGGGCGTGATCGAGGCGTGGTAGCCCATGCCGATGCAGGAGCGTGTGACTTTGTTTCTGATGGCGATGGCGCGGAGGGCGGCGATGGCTTCGCTCTCGGTGAGGTCGGTGGGCCGATCGAGGCGCATCGGCTCGGTGAGCTGGATCTCGTCGGGCATCGCGGCGTCGCAGAGCGCGTCGAGCGAGGGGAAGCCGACGGCTTGGAGCATGGCGGCGACTTCGCGCTCGTCGGGCCCGATGTGGCGGCGGGGGAAGGTGTCGAGGGGGCCCGAGGGTGTGGCGTGGGCCGGGGTTTCGGAGGTGGGGCGCGTGGGCGTCATGGTCATGGATGAGTCTATGACGAGCGGGGCGTGCGTCTGCAGCCGGGAAGGTGGTGTCCCCTACACTCGAAGAGGCCGACGGTGCGGGATCTGTCGGCTTTGGTGCCTTGATTGGCTATTTGACAGGAGAGCCGCATGATCCTCGACCGCGCCACCCCCTTGCTACTTGCGTGCCTGGCTTGCTCGTCGGTGGTTGCGCAGACGGAGGCGCCGATCGCTGAGGTGCTGGCGGAGCTGGACGAGGACGTGGTGCTCTACAACGAGCACATCACGACGCTTGCGAATCCGTTCTTTGAGGGGCGTGCGCCCGGCACCGAGGGCAACCTCCGTGCTGCGGACTACATCGCGTTCGAGTTTGAGCAGCTCGGCATCGAGCCGGCCTTCACGGATGATGCTGGGAAGGCGAGCTACTTCCAGAACCTGGAATGGGGCCAGACGACCGAGCTGGGCGGGGCGTCGGTGGAGCTTGATGGGTTGGCGCTGACGTCCGACCAGGACTTCACGGTGCTGGGGTATTCGGGATCGGGTGAGGCTTCGGGCGAGGCGGTGTTTGTTGGTTACGCGATCGTCTCGGGGCCGGATGGGTACCTGAACTTCACGCAGCGGCGCGACCTTGAGGGGAAGATCGCGATCGCGATGCGGTTTGAGCCGATGGACGAGGACGGACGGAGCAAGTGGGGCGACAACGGGGAGTGGTCGTTCAATGCGGCGTTGCAGCAGAAGGTGATGGCTGCGGCACGGCGAGGGGCTTCGGCGGTGGTGTTGGTGAATCCCCCCGGGGCGGGTGATGCGCGGGCGACTTCGCTTCTGGAGACTGACGCGACGCGTGGCGAGGCGTATGACGTGCCGGTGGTGATGGTGGATGCGGAGGCGATCGACAGGTTCATCCGCATGGCGGATGGGCAGGGTCGCTCGCTGATGGACCTGCGCCGGATGGCGGACGCGGAGCCTGTGGTGCTGGACCTGCCGGGGGCGGAGCTCTCGGTGAAGGTGGAGATGAAGCACGAGCCGGTTGTGACGCCGAACGTCGGGGGGCTGATTCCCGGGCGGGGCGATCTTGCGGATGAGATCGTGGTGATCGGCGCGCATTACGACCACGTGGGGTACGGGTACTTCGGGTCTCGCGGGGGGGCGGAGGCTGCGGGTAAGATCCACCCGGGCGCGGACGACAACGCGTCGGGTACTGCTGGCGGCGAAGCACATGAAGGAGTTCTACGAGTCGCTCGATGCGGACGAGCCGGCGCGTTCGACGCTGCTGCTTGGGTTTACGGCGGAGGAGTCGGGGCTTGTTGGTTCGCGGCACTATGTCGAGCATCCGATTCGGCCGATCAGCAAGCACGCGTTCATGTTGAATATGGACATGATCGGGCGGCTGACGGACGAGAAGATCCAGGTGGGCGGGATGAACACGGCGGAGGGTCTTAAGGAGTGGCTCGAGCCATTCCTGAACAACTCGCTCTTTGAGATCGAGCCGATGGCGGCGTCGCTGTTTGGTCGCTCGGACCACGCGAGCTTCTATCGCGCCGGCGTGCCGGCGGTGTTCGTGTTCACGGGGTTTCACGACGACTACCACTCGCCGACGGATACGGCGGACAAGATTAACCGTGACGGCGCGGTGCGGGTGGTGGAGATGATCACCGACATCGCGATGTCGGCGGTGATCCGTGAGGACCCGTTTGTGTTGCAGGACGTGAGCATGGGCGGGCGCTCGGACAACCTGCCGCAGGGTCAGCCTCGCGGCGTGCGCGTGCGTTTCGGCGTGGCGCCGGAGTACGGCGGCACAGACGGCGTGGTGTTGTCGCAGGTGTTCGATGGTGGCTCCGCGGCGAACGCGGGGCTCCGTGCGGGTGACCGGATGACCAAGTGGGGGCGCAACGAACTCACGAGCGTGGAGTCGTGGATGCCCTTCCTTTCTGCGGCGAAGCCCGGCGACGAGGTGGAGATCACGTACGTGCGAGGCGGTGAGGAAGCGACAACCACGGCGGTGCTGCAGGCGGCGAGCCGCCCGGGCGACTGATCGTGTGGCGCGTGCCGTTGGCCCGTGTGTATCGGGCGTTTCCAGAGCTCGACGTCTTTGATGATCGTGAGTGCGAGATGTTCGTGCGCCGTGCGAGGCGCATGCGGAGCATCAAGCGGATTGCGCAGGCCTTCGTGGTCGCGGTCGCGTTTGCGGGTGTGATCGGGATCGCGTGGCTGGTCTTTGTCGCGTTGTGCTATTGGCTCGCTTCATCGGGCGAGTGGGATCGTCCGCGGTCGGAGGCGCTGACCACGCTTGGGGTGTTGAGCGCGCCGGTGGCTCTGGCTGGCGGTGGACTGGGTGCGGTGCTGATCGGGCGTGATTGGGCGTTGATCTGGACGATCCGTGACCGCCTGGTGACCATGGTGTGTCCGGTGTGCGGGCAGAGCCTCGTGGGGCTTCCGTGCGCCGATGGCGAGTCGGTGCGGTGTCCGGAGTGTGGGGAGTCGCACCGCCTCGCGGCGCTGGGGATCGCGGCGGAGGACCTCCGCCCGAAGGCGGCGGCGGGGGCCGGTTCGCGCGACGGGTGAGCATGTTGCGCAATGGCCGGTTCGTGCGTGTTTGGCACGATGCGGGCTCGGACTCCGTCCGATGATTTGGAACCCGCTGCGGCGGGTGACTCGAATCGACCTGACGGAGGTGGCCAAGCCATGCCGATCGCACGGCTGCAGGAAGCGGCGCGCCGTGGCGCGCCGGAGTCGACTCGCGGCGAGCGCGAGCGGATGCTGAGGCGGGCCGAGGCCGAGGGTCGTGTGCCGCGTGGTTGGTGCGTGGTGGTGGGGTTTGTCGTGGGATTTGCGGTGGTGCAGGGGCTTGGGTGGCTCATGGGGCAGACCGGGCTCGCGGCGGCGATGGGGCTTCCAGAGACGTTCGTGGCGTATGTCGCGACGCAGGCGGCGGGCGTGGTCGGTGGGATCGGTGGGCTGGTCTGGCGGGACGTTTTGGTGCGGCGGGCGCTGGCGCGTCCGTTCGGCGAGCCGCGCTGCCCGGGGTGTCGGCAGAGCCTGGCCGGGTTGCCGGTTGTTGAGGACGCGGCGACGTGCCCGGAGTGTGGGACGCGTCACGAGCTTGGGCCGCTCGGGCTCATCGCCTCGGACCTTCGTCCCCTCGCCCACGCGGCGTAGGCGGTACGACCGCCCGCGGAGCGTGATTCGACACGGCGGAGGGGGGCGGAGCGAGGGGAGCGCGGTACATTTGGGTCTGTTCTCGACGCGACGCTCGGGAGCGTCCGAGAACATGAGTGGAAGGAACCCAGATGCGCCGCAAGACCCGCCGCGGGCTTTCGCCTCGGATGCTGCTCGACGCTCTTGAGCCTCGTCAGCTGCTCGCCACGTTCACGGTCGATTCGCTGAGTGACGCGGTCGGTGACGACGGCGTGATGACGCTGCGTGAGGCGATCACGGCGGCGAACGACGCTGCGGGCGCGGATGAGGTGGTGTTCGCGGACTCGCTCGGCGCGGGGACGCTGACGCTCACGGGCGGGCAGATGGACGTGACGGAGGAACTCACGATCCGGGGTCCGGGTCGCGAGGTGCTGACGATCGACGCGGACAACGCGTCCCGCGTGTTTGGGTTTAGTGCTGAGGTGACGCTGCTCGACATGACGCTCATCAACGGGCTCGGTGAGGGCGCGGGCGGCGGAGCGATCGTGGCGACGGCGCCGGTGACGCTTGAGCGTGTCGCGATCCGTGACTCGCACATGCCGGCGACGGGCTCGCCGACTTCGGAGGGCGGGGCGATTGTGACGTCGCAGGACGCGACGTTGCGCGACGTGGTGCTCGAGAACAACTCGTCGGAGAAGGCGGGCGGCGCGATAGCGGCGTTTGGCGACGGGACGAACGCGCTGGTGCTCGAGCGGGTGGAGGTCATCGGCAACGACGCGATGCAGACGGGCGGTGGCGTGCTCGCGGTTGGGCTCTCGTCGGTGACGATCACGGACTCGTCGTTCCTGAGGAACACGGCGGGGTGGCGCGGTGGGGGCGTCCGGATCCAGGCCGACACGGTGACGATCACGGGAACGACGTTCGACGAGAACACGTCGAGCACGGCGCACGGTGGGCATTTGGCGCTCGATTCGGGCGCGGTGAGCATCGAGAGCTCGACCTTTACGGAGGGGCGGGCGCACACCGACGACGGGCGAGGCGGCGCGATTTACGCGCTGGAGGCGGTGACGGATCTGGATATCGCGGCTTCGACGTTTACGAGTAACTCGGCGGACTTCGGCGGTGCGATCTACGCGTTTGGGTTCGCGGGTGATCTGAGGATCACGAACACCACGATCTCGGACAACAACGCGACGGATACGGGCGGCGGGTTGTATCTGGAGGACGGCGCCGGGCGCGCGGTGCTCGACGGCGTGCTCGTGTCTGGGAATACGGCTCGCCGGGGCGGTGGTGTGTACGCCGACGGCGCGATCGAGCTTGTCAACTCGACGATCTCGGGGAACGAGGCGCGCCGGAGCGGAGGCGGGCTGTTTCTGAATCACGCCGATTCGCGGGTGCTGCACTCGACGATCGCGTTGAACCGGGCGGACACTTCGAACAGCACGAGCGGCTCGGGCGGTGGGATCTCGGCGAGCGAGCCGATCCACCTGTTCAACTCGATTGTCGGTTCGAACTACAAGGGCAGGACCGGCGAGACGATCGACAACCTGGACGCGACGCTGGACGGCGCGTCGGACTTCAACCTGACTTCGGACGACGATCCGGGGTTGGCCCCGCTGGCGGACAACGGGGGCCCGACGCTTACGCATGCGGTGATGGCGTCGAGCGCGGCGGTGAGCGCGGGGCCGACGAGTTCGGGGCTTGTCGACCAACGCGGTGAGGCGCGCCCGGATTCGTCACCGGTGGATATCGGGGCGTTCCAGCACTTCGCGCCTTCGCTCGACACGCTCGAGGGTGATCCGGACGCGCCCCGCGAGGGCTTCTTCTCCGCGACGGCTACGGGTTCGGACCCGGATGGCGACGGGATCGCGTCGGTTGAGTTTTATGTGGACGCGAACGACAGCGGGATGATCGACGACGGCGAACTCGTCGCAACCGTGGATGGTGGTGACTCGTTCGTGGGGCAGTTGCCGACGGCGGGGTTCGGCCTTGGTGAGACGCTTCGGTACTTTGCGATCGCGTACGACGCGCACGGGTTCGCGTCCGGCGAGATGTCGGCGACGGTGACGATCGTAAACAACCGGCCCGTGATCGGGAGCATCGTGGCGTCGAGCATGGTGCTGGTCGGTGGCGGGACGGTGACGTTGACCGCGGGCGAGGTGGACGACGCGGACGGTTCGGTCGCGTCGGTTGCGTTCTACCTGGACGAGGACGGGGACGGTGAGGCGGACGCGTCCGAGCTGTTCGCGACGGACGACGACGGTTCGGACGGGTTCGCGGCGGAACTCGGGGCTGATGGTGTGGCGCTGGGGGTGTTCACCGTGCTCGCGGTGGCGACGGATAACGACGGCGAGTCGGGCGATGCGGCGTCGGTGGAGTTGGTGCGCGGCGAGTTGCCGGTGATCGCGTCGGCGGAGGTGCGTACGGAGCGCCCGATGCAGGGGCGGCGGCTCACGGTGCGCGCGAACGATGTGAGCGGTTCGGACGCGACGACGATCACGGTGCGGGTGTACGTGGATCGGAACGTCGATGGCGAGATCGATGCGACGGAGCTGATCGGGACGAGGGAGATCGCGCCGGGTGAGGATGCGGTGATCGTGCTGTCG
>JAUIFD010000136.1 GCA_030429485.1 Phycisphaerae bacterium
GCGCACCTTTGATGGCCGAATGGTCCATGGCATCAGCCTTCTTCCAAGCTCCGTCGACGGCAACAACTTCGCGTTTACTGTGTCGTTCGAGGACACGTGGCTCGCGACCTACATCGCTTCGCCGCCCTGCGACTCGCTCGCCGACATCACCGGCGAGGGCGCGTTGAACACCAACGACTTCTTCGCCTTCCTCGCGCTCTATCAGGCGCAGGACCCCGCTGCGGACTTCGACCCCGGCAACGGCATCAACTCCAACGACTTCTTCGCCTTCCTCGCCCTGTACCAGCAGGGGTGCTGAGACCTACGCGCAGGCGAGAGCCCCGCAACGTGGTTGCGGGGACTCCCGATTGTGGGGCGTTTGTGGTCGAGTTGGTTTAGCGTTGACGGCGTGCCGCGACGAGCACCGCGAGGGCGGCCAGAGCCCCTGCGCCCGGCGCGGGCGTGATGACGAGCGCCGTCGTGCCGCCAACCGCGTTCGAGTGCACCGTGGTGAGCGACGTGTATGCGCCGTTGGACTTGTCAACCGTGCCGATCTCGAAATCGGTTGAGTTGTTGAACTGGGCCGCCATGTAGAGCTCGCCCTGCCAGAGTTCCATGCCGTTGTGGAACAGGTCGATCCCGAACGCACCGATGGGTGAGCCAGCCGGGCTCGGACCGTTCACGAGGGCGTAGTCGGCGCTGAGCAGCTGCGCGCTGTCGGCGGTGGAGAGGAAGTAGGTGTCCGAGCTCGCTTCATACGCAGCCCCGCCGAGCCCTGAGTAGCCCACGTCGCCGACCGTGGTCTCGGCGAAGGTGTTGAGGTTGATCGTGACGAGGTTGAAACGCTCCGCGCCCCAGAGCGTGTCGCCAACCATGGTGAGCGAGTTGTACGGGCGGGAGAGCCCCGCGGTGAGCAGCGTCAGGGAGGGCGTGCCCGAGACGTCGAGGGTGTAGAGCTCGTACCCGCCCGCGGCGGTCGGCGAGGCGGACGAGGCGTAGATGGTGCCGTCGGAGGCCCGGGTCATGCCGACGATGTCGTCGGAGAGGGTGTAGGACGTGGTGCCGCCCGACACGGTCGTGCGGTAGAGGGTGTTGTCCTCGGTGGACCAGAAGACGGGGTCGGTCGCGAGGGCGGGAGCGGCGCAGGCGGCCGCGACAAGCAGTGTGGTTGCGCGAGTCACAGGTCGTCTCCATCGCCGCGGGTGCGGCAGGGTAATGGCCCGGTTTGGGGTTCGGTGTTGCTCCATGCGGGAACACGCGGAGGAGGGGGCCATAGAACCGGACGCCGGGATTGACGGGTCTATCATCGCCTCCTCCGTGCGAGCCGCCCGCGGGCACGCCAAACACCACCCAATCGAAAGTGGGACACCGCCCATGAAACGAGCCAAGATCGCGATCATCGGTGCCGGCAACGTCGGCGCGACCTGCGCCCACTGGGCGGCCCAGAAGGAACTGGGCGACATCGTGCTGCTCGACATCCCTGACAAGGAGGGCGTCGCGAAGGGCAAGATGATCGACCTGGCGTGCTGCGGCCCGATCGAGCGCTTCGACGGGATGCTGACGGGCACGTCGGACTACAAGGACATCGCGGGGGCCGATGTGGTGGTGATCACGGCGGGCCTGCCGCGCAAGCCGGGCATGAGCCGGGACGACCTGATCGAGACGAACGTGAAGATCGTCAAGAGCGTGAGCGAGAACGTGCGTGAGTACGCGCCGGACTCGATCGTGATCGTGGTGTCGAACCCGCTCGACGCGATGGTCTACACCGCTTGGAAGGCGACGGGCTTCCCGACCTCTCGCATCATGGGTCAGGCCGGGGCGCTCGACGTGGCGCGGTTCAGCACGTTCATCGCGTGGGAGATCGGGTGCTCGGTGGAGGACGTCCAGGCGATCCTCCTCGGCGGGCACGGCGACGACATGGTGCCCCTCCCCCGCCTCACGAGCGTGCATGGCATCCCCGTCTCCGACCTGCTGCCGGAGGAGAAGATCACGGCGTGCGTTGAGCGGGCGAAGGTCGGCGGCGGCGAGATCGTGAAGCTGATGGGGACGAGCGCGTGGTACGCGCCCGCGAGCGGCACGATCCAGATGGTCGAGGCGATCGTCCGAGACAAGAAGCGGATCATCCCCTCCGCCGCGTACCTCGACGGCGAGTTCGGCGCGAAGGGGCTGTTCGTCGGCGTGCCGGCGCTGCTCGGCTCGGGCGGCGTGGAGAAGATTGTGGAGTTCAAGCTCACCCCGGATGAGCAGAAGCTGTTTGATGAGTCGGCGAGCCACGTGGAGGAACTCGTGGGCGTCGTGAAGAGGATGTTCCCCGAACTGGCGTAACCGGTCCCGCGTACGCCCAAGCGCCCGCGGCGCGGGCGAGAGGAAGCAAGACCATGCAGAAGACGTTCCGCTCGATGTTGGCTCTCGGCGCCGGGCTTGCGCTGACGTGCGTGCCCGCGACCCTCGCTCAGAACGAATCCGACTCTGCCGCGCAGGCCTCTGCGCCGCCGGCGTGGGCGTCGTGGTCGCCGACCTGGTCGGACGCTCGGTTCGGCCAGATCGCCGAGATGATGCGCGGCTCCTGGCGCTCGTCGGGCGAGGTGGCGGGGCTCGATGGCGCGGAGCCCGAGGCGGTCGTCATGACGTCAAGCCCGGTCTTCATCGCCGACATGCCCGACGCGATCTACATCGAGACCGCTCGCGAGAGCTCGCTGCACCGACCGAGCCGGCAGCTCATCGCGCAGTTCTACGACCGTGGCGGCAAGGTGCGGATGCGCACGCTCGAGGTCCGCGACCCGGGCGCCTCCGGCGCGATGACCGGCATGTGGACCGTGCCCGGACGCTTCCCGATGTTCACCCGCGACGAGACGGTCGCCACGATGGACATCGAGTTCGCCAAGGAGGGCTCGGGTTGGGTGGGCAAGACCCCCTACCCCTACCCCACCGCGGTCGGTGGCGCCTACGAGATGACGAGCGAGATTCACGTCGCGCCCGGACGCTTCGTGAGCATCGAGCGTGGGTTCGGCAAGTCGGGCGAGGTCGTGTGGGGCTCTGGGGACGGGATGCGTCTTGAGTTCGCGCCCTTCGACCACCCCTTCAGCGCCGACATCGCCGATGACGGGCTCGTCGTGGTCCACCTGTACCCGGGCGAGGACGGCCTCGAGATTCAGGACCAGGACAAGGTCGGGTTCAACTACACCGGGCGCCTGCAGGACGGCGGCACGGTGTTCGACACCTCGCTCCGCGAAGGTGGTCGCCCGATCGAGTATCAGACGCCCGGACGCCTGATTCAGGGTTGGCAGCGCGGCATCATGGGCATGCGCACCGGTGAGTGGCGCAAGTTCGTCATCCCCTCCGAGATCGGGTACGGGCCGACCATCGCGGCCCAGGGGCGCATCCCGGCGGACTCCGTGCTGAACTTCGACGTCGAGTGCGTGTACGTGCAACGCCCCGAGCCGATCAACGCGGACGAAGGCGTCGGACCCCAGCCCGCGGCGCGTCCGGCGTTGAACTCTGAGCGTGGTGGCTAACTCGGAGCGGCGCACCGGTGGCTGAACGCGACTTCTACGAGGTGCTGGGCGTCTCGCGCGGCGCGTCGCAGGATGAGATCAAGCGCGCGTACCGCGACAAGGCGCGCAAGCTGCATCCGGACGTAAACAAAGCGCCCGATGCGCAGAAGCAGTTCGCCGAGTTGCAGAACGCGTACGACACGCTCTCCGACGAGAAGAAGCGTCAGCTCTACGACCGGTTCGGACATGCAAACGGCGCCGCGGGCGATCCGGACGCTTGGGCGAGCCAGGTCAACGAGGCGGGGTTCGATTTCGGGGCCGAAGAGCTCGGCGATCTGTTCGAGGTGTTCTTCGGCGGGGGTCGCCAGCGTTCGCCGTTCTCGCGCGCGGGGCGCAGGCCGGCGTCGGCCCCGCGCCCACGGCGCGGCGCCGACGCGACCCACGCCATCGACGTCAGCTTCGAGACGATGGCACGGGGCGGACGCGAGACGCTCCGGGTTGTCGGCGAAACGACACGGACGATCGAGCTGACCATCCCCGCTGGCATCGACGATGGCGCGACACTCCGCGTGGGAGGCGCCGGCGGCGCCGGGGTCGGCGGCGGACCAGCGGGTGACCTGCTCGTGAAGGTCAGGGTTGGGGGCCACCCGCTCTACGAGCGCCCGGGCGGCAAGGGGCTCGACCTGCACCTCACACTCCCGATCACTATCGCCGAGGCGACGCTCGGTGGACGGATCGCCGTGCCGACCTTGGAGGGGCGGGTGACGCTCACCGTCCCGCCGTCGACGCCATCGGGGGTCAAACTCCGCCTGAAGGGGCGGGGCATCCGGACGAGCGACGGGCGATCGGGGGACCTGCTCTGCACCCTCCGGATCGTGCCACCCGACCCCGAGCACCTGAGTGAGGACGACCGGACGACATTGACGCGGATCGGCGAGCAGACCCCAGTGCGGATGGAGGAAATCTGGGGTAGCGGCGACAGTTGACCGCGGGGCCTTGAGGGGCGACACTCTCCCATGCAGGGCTGAGGGACCGGCCGAAGCAGCGGGCCACGGGGACGCGGAAGTGGTCAAGCAGCAACATCAACTGTTCGTGGCGTTACTCGCCGCGGCCGACGCCGTGGTGGTTGCGACCGCGTGCGTGGGCGCCTGGGCGGCCCGATCGATGAAGCTCCCGGGATACCTCCCGACCTGGCCCGACCAGTGGGAGAGCTTCTTCAAGGGCCCGTTGGTGCTCTTCGCGATCCCACTGACTCTGATGGCGTTTCAGTTGCATGGGCTGTACCGACCTCGGCGCGACAAGTCGCTGGTTGATGAGGCGTGGCGCGTGCTCCGCGCTTCGCTGATGGCGGTGGGCGCGCTCATCATCGTGCTCTGGATCGTGGGCAACGACGTGATCACCCACGGCGGCGGCGCAGGCGAGCCCTGGATCGTGTGGGGTCGTGAGATCGACGAGGGCCGGCTCCAGTTGAGTCTGCTCGCGCTCGTCCTCCCGGCGATGCTCGTGCTTCACCGGTGGGCGTTCAGGTTCGGCCTTCGGGCGATGCGTCGGCGCGGCTGGAACTTGCGGCATGTCGCCGTGATCGGCGTCGGGCGCCTCGGACAGATCACCCTCCGCACGCTCGAACGCAACTCGTGGACCGGGCTGAGTGTGGCGTACTTCATCTCGCATCGCGACGAGACGCGACGCGAACACTGCCTCGACCGGGTCGTGCGCAGCGGGCTCGCCGAGCTGGAACGGACGCTGGAGGAACACCCCGTCGACGCGGTGTATCTCGCGCTGCCCTCGGCGCACGCCGCGCGTCTGCCCGGGCTCTTGCAGCGTCTCGAGCGCTTTGCGCTCGACGTACGCGTGATTCCGGACGTGCAGCCCAAGCGGCTCCCGAGCGCGATGGCGGTCTCCGAGCTCGATGGCATGCCCATCCTGAGCTATCGCGAGTGCCCGCTCTACGGGCTCGGTGGCGTGTCGAAACGGGCGCTCGACATCATCGGGGCTGTGGTTGGACTGATTGTCTTCTCACCGGTCATGCTCGCGTGCGCAATCGCGGTGCGCATGAGCGGGCCGGGGCGGATCATCTTCAAGCAGCGCCGCGTATCGATCGCGGGCGAGACGTTCAAGATCTACAAGTTCCGAACGATGTATCACGTGGAAGATGAGAAGTACGGCGGGTGGACCGACAAGAAGTGGACCGAGCGGGACGACCCCCGCGTCACCGCGGTCGGACGGTTCATGCGCCGCACGAGCCTCGACGAGCTCCCGCAGCTCCTCAACGTGCTCAAAGGCCAGATGTCGCTCGTCGGCCCGCGCCCGGAGCGCCCGGAGCTGATCGCCCGATTCCGTGAAGACTGGCGCGGGTACATGCTCCGCCAACACGTCAAGGCCGGGATGACAGGCTGGGCGCAGGTCAACGGGCTGCGCGGCAACACGAGCCTCAAGAAGAGGCTGCAGTACGACCTGCATTACATCCGTCACTGGTCGATCCTGTTTGACCTCAAGATCCTCTGGCTGACCGTCTTCCGCGGCTTTCGGCACGACAACGCGCACTAGACCCAGCCGCTGGTCCCAAGGGAAACGCTGTTTTCGGACTTGGCCTAGCGCGCGGATTCTCCTCGGCGCTGCGCTACCAACTTCCTACCCTTGGAGGCAACTCGGAGGAAACTCATGACTCGCGCCACCCTTGCTGCGCTCGCGGCAACGACCGCCTTCGCCAGCGCCCAGACGCCCACGTATTCGACGCACCAGATCATGGCGTCAACGGGCGACATCCTGTTCAACCTCCCGGCGGGCGCGTCGATCTCGAGCGTGACGCCGAGCATCAACGCGAGCGGGAAGGTCGCCTTCAAGTTCCTGGCTCCGAACTCGACCAACATCTGGTTTGGCGGGCTCGCCACGGGGCAGACGATTCAGACCGTCGATACCTCCGTCGACTTCTACCTGCTCTCTGACCCGGACTGCAACGACGATGAGCGCGTGGTGTGGGCGCAGGATGGACCGGGCGCGCCCGCGGTGTGGTCAGCCGTCGCGGACGGGAGCGCGGCGATGTACGCAACAGGTCCACTCGGCACGGCGATCTACGGCTCGCCCTCGGTCAACGCGGTTGGGCAGGTCGGATATCGGGCGAGTTTCTCCACGGGACGCGCCTGGGTCACCAACGATCCGGCTGGCGATGGCGTGCGCGTGCTCGCGGCGGAGCAGAGCATCCAGCCGGGCTCCAACATCTCGTACCTCTACACACCGACCATGAACGACCTCCGTGAGGTCGCGGGGAAGATGAGCCGCAGTGTGTTCGCGCAGGAGGAGATCTGGATTCTCGGACGCGATCCGCAGCTGTTGATCGCACAGTCCAACGAGCTCGACTCTGACTCGCCTTTCGACAAGTTCGACAACGCGGTGGGGTTCAACAACGCCGGGCAGGTGGCCTTCATCACGACGTTGGTCGGTGGCGTGCGGGCGATTTACCTCTCGAGCGACTATGGGCAATACACCGAGATCGCGCGCGAGGGCGTAAGCGACGTCTCTGATATCGAGTTCTTCCACCCCGTCGTCAACGACGACGGGCTCGTCGCCTTCCGCGCGTTCGACGGAGCGGGGCGGCGCGCGGTCTTTGTCGGGGACGGCGCGTCGCTCACCAAGGCTGCCGTCGAAGGCGCCGCCATCCGCGGGCCGAACGACGAGCAGCTCTTCATCGGACGCTTCATCGACACCTCGCCCGCGTTCGGCGGCTCGCCCGACATCAACGCCCACGGCGACGTCGTCTTCAACGCGCAGCTCCACGACACCGTCGACTTGCGCGGCGCAGCGATCATCGTCGCGTTCGCTGACGACACCGACTGCGCAGTGGACCTGACGGGCGAGGGCGATGTGAACACCAATGACTTCTTTCAGTTCTTGGCGTACTACCAGGCCCAGGACCCCCGCGCCGATTTCTCGCCCGGCGGCGGGATCAACACCAACGACTTCTTCGCGTTCCTTGGTGCGTATCAAGCCGGGTGCTGAAAGCCGGATGAAGCGACCACCGGGTAACCCCGCGGCCGAATAAGGGCCATTGCGATCTGAGGTTCGGATCTGTCGAGAGACTGAGTAGACTCCGTGGCAGACGCCGCGCGCCGCGCATGCGCGATCGCCGCCCGACCGACCGACGGGCCGGCTTGAGGCCGGGGAACCTCTGGAGAACATCATGCCGACCGACCGTTGCCACGAGGCGGAGGCGCTGGAGCCGAGGATCGTCTTGGCCGCGTTGGGGTTCACGAGCTACTCCGAGATGTTCGGATGGGAGCGCCCGATCTGGGAGATGCAGGCGCCAGCTGAACTGACCGGCTGGGGCCAGACCGGCGTGAGCCTCGGCGACGTCGATGGCGACGGCGTGCCCGACTTCGCGCTCGGCGCCCCCGGTGTCGGCGGCGATGGCGCTGACCTCGGCACGCCGGGGTATGTGCTCGCCTACTCCGGCGCGACGCTCCAGGAGCTCTACCGCGTCACCGACGACTTCGGCGGGTTCGGGTCGGCGCTCGAGGCCATCGCCGACCTCAACAACGACGGCGTGATGGACTTCCTCGTGTCTTCTCCCTTCTGGGGCCAGACCGACGACGCCGACCCCGCGCCCGATGCCAACCAGACCGGCGCGGTCTACGCCTACTCCGGTGCGGAAGGCGGCCTGATCTGGATGGCCCGCGGCGTGAACGCGGGCGACCGCTTCGGCGAGGCGATCAGCGCGATGCCGGATCTCACGGGCGATGCGTTGCAGGAGGTCGCGGTGGGTGCGCCGGGGGTGGATTCCGAACCGGTGGACAGCGTCGTGACGGAGGATGTGGGGGCGGTGTACTTGTTGGATGCGATCGGGGGGGCGAGGCTGCGGACGCTCAGCGATTCGCAGAAGCTGAGCTTTGGCGCCGCGCTCGATGCAGCCGAGTTCGGCGGAACGGTCTACGTTGCGGTGGGCGCACCGGAGACCATCAGCAACAGGTTCGGGGAAGACCGGGCTACGGGCGCGGTACTCGTGTTTTCCCTTGAGGGGAGCACACCGACCTTGGAGCAGATCTTCACGCCTCAAGACTACTACAACGACTTCCGCATAGGAACGTCAGTGGTTCTCGCCTGGTCTGAGGAGAGCTTGGTCCTCGTTGCCGGAGCACCTTCGTTTTTGGATGGTCAGGGTGCAATCTACACCGCTCGGCTCATTCCTCATGGCACTCTGTCCCGCGTCTTGGAGGGCGAAGAGGGTCAAGCCGCGCTCGGTATGTCGATCGTCGGGCTTGGAGACCTCAACCTTGACGGGGTCCCCGACTACTTCGCCCCATTCGAACGAGATGGCTCCCAGCGCGACGCGGCGGCGTTCACGATTCGTTACCTCAGCTCGGTCTACTTTGGAGCGAGGCCGCTCGGAGGCATGAACGAACCCTACCGCCTCAACGCCTACACCGACATCGCGTCCCCGACCGGCATCGTCTTCAACGCCGGCGATCTCAATGACGACGGCGTGCCCGACCTTGTGATGCTCACCAAGGCAGGGCTCCGTGCGATCTCATCCATCGCGGTCGCGTATCCAGGCGTCGAGTACGACACGACCAAGGCCACGACCCGTACGAGCTCTGACGGGCGCTACATCTGGAGCACGCTGGACACCAGTACATGGCGAAACGAGGGGTTCGTGATCACCGACGGGGTGTTCACGCCCGCGAGCCGCATCGCTGGCCTCGATGGCGGGACGATCGTGGACATCAACAACGAAGGCACCATCCTCGCCGAACCGGCGAACGACGTGCCGACGGTGCCCGAGCCCGCGTTCCTCATCATCGAAGGCGTAGCAAGGACGTTCGTGGAGCTCGTGCAGTCCATCAACGGTCCCGCCATCGACGTCTCCGAGCTCCGCGCCGTCGCGATCGGCGACGGCGGGCACGTGCTGCTCCAACGCCCGGCCACCGGCGTCGGGCATCTTCCGCAGTCGTGGATCTATCACCAGGGCGTCCTCTCCTACCTGTGGGACGGATGGGTGAGCGATGTCAACGCCTCGGGCGAGGTGGTCGGAACAACGCTCCCCGCTGGCGGTTCGATCGGCGTGACGGTCGTCTGGTCGTCGGCCGAGGGCGCCAAGGCCATCAACGGGCTCTTTAATGCAAGCTCGATCAACAGCGACGGACACGTCCCTGGCATCACCAACCAGAACGACATCGCGGTCTGGGACGGTACGCAAATCGTGATCCTGACGACCTCGGTATCGCAGGCCTACAACGCACAGACCCGGATCAACGACTTCGGGCAGGTGCTGATCACCACGTCGAGTACGAGCTACGTGTACGACGAGGTGCTCGATCTGAAGGCGCTCTCGAGCTTCGTTGGCGCTTCCTCGTCCCGCACGTCGCTCGCGATCGACAACGCCGATCGAGTGCACAACCAAGGGGGGGTCGGTAACACCGCGCGGCGTGACCTCCTCATCGGGCGCCCAGGCGAGCAGGCGCGCATCGCTCAGAGCCCTACCGGCCTCTACACGATCAGCTTCAACTCGACGCTCAACCGCACGGAGTACAACTTCACAGCCGCCGGCGAAGGTGGCGGGTTGTTCGGCTACAACCGTGCCGACGCCAACCTTGGCGACTTCCCGGCGACCATCTGGGTCGATCCCAAGAACCGGTTGACCTACGCCATGTTCGTTGATGGTTCGCAAAACTACCTCTACCGCGAGCCCGTTGGTGGTGGTGACCTGGTGTGGGTCAACACCTTCCGACATTCATCCCATACGGGTGAGGAGATCATCCGATCATCGATCACCTCCCTCATTGGTGCTGACGGCCGGGTCCACGTTGCTGGCCTCTCGTTGG
>JAUIFD010000137.1 GCA_030429485.1 Phycisphaerae bacterium
CGCCGACGGCGGGCACGCCGACGGCGGTGAAGACGAACTGGCTCTCAGGCACCGGATCGCCAGCATCCGCGATCTTCGTGATCTGGGAAGGGCTGCCGATGTCCGTGAGGTAGACGCCACGGTGGTTTGCGCTCTCGCCCACAAAGGCGACCGCGTCACCACTGACCGAAGGATCAATGATCTTCGTGAACTGCTCCGAAGTTCCAGGGACCAACGCCCCAGCCGCGGGCACTCGCGCGAGTTCGTCATCTCGCCATGCAAACACGCTCGGCACGCCATCGTCGGCTGTCGCCATGAAGGCGATGGTCCCGCCGTCGATTACAGGATGTTGGTAGATGTAGGCGTTCTGGATGAACGTGCCGCCATCGGGGCTCGGGTCACCCACCGCCATGATCTTCCGGAGCACGCCGTCGATCCGTGCATAGACGCCTTCGTAGGGCAACCCCCACTCTGCATCGAAGACGACGTTCTCGTTCGACATCGTGCTGTTGGCCGAGTTGTTCAAGCGGAACTTGGTGAATACCGCTCCCCCTCCGTCCGGGATCGCTGTGACGTTCTCTTCGGCGACCAGCGTGAGCACGCCGTCAAGGCTCGCGAAGATCGCGTCTTGACCCATCGCACGGGACGGAAAGAGCTCGTAGTTGTCGCCGCTGAGATCCCCACGCCCGGCCATGCGCAACGCCTGGCCGTTTCCGTCAGGCATGACGTCGCCGTCCTGGAGGACAACGAACGGCGCACCTCCCGTGCTGGCGATGTAATAGCTGCTGGAATCGCGGGTGCGCATCCGGAGTAACACCTTGCCGTCGCTCAGCGACGGCTCCCGCAGATCCGCGATGGCGTCCTGGGCAAGGACGAACAGCTCATCCTTGTTGACGACTTCTCTAAACTGAAACTGCTGAGCGCCCGTCGGCGCCGCCAGAAGGGCGAGCGGGGCGACCAAGCCGATGATCTTCTGTCGCATCTCGTGATCCTCCACAACTCGCTTGCTTTCCCGTCAGGCGCTGTCCAACTGGTCGCAACGTACCGAACACAGCCGCTGCAGGAGGCGGGAATCCCGCCGCCTTCCGCATTCCAATGGGATGCGACCGCCAGAGCGTGGGTCACATGGCGCTGGACCATTCGGCTCGTGTGCCCGTGCTATACTGAACGAATACCTACCGCAGCCGCGGTGTCGGAAGGGAGAGCCAATATGGCCGGGAGCTACAACAAGGTCCTCTTGCTCGGCAACCTCACGCGCGATCCGGAGATCCGGTACACGCAGTCCAACCAGGCGGTCGCCAACCTCGGGCTCGCGGTCAACCGGCGCTACAAGACCCAGTCCGGCGAGCAGCGCGAAGAGGTCACCTTCATCGACTGCGAAGCGTGGGGGCGCACCGCAGAGGTCATGGGCCAGTACCTCAAGAAGGGGCGACCCGTCTTCATCGAAGGGCGCCTGAAGCTCGACCAGTGGCAGGATCAGCAGGGGCAGAACCGCTCCAAGCTGCGCGTCGTCATCGACTCCTTCCAGTTCGTCGATTCCGGCGGCGGCGATGGTGGTGGGGGTGGTGGAGGTGGCGGAGGCAACTACGCCCGATCCGGCACACCCACGCGCAACGCCCCCCAAGACAACGACGAGTTTCAGGGTGGACCGGACGACGACATCCCGTTCTAGGGTGCACGCGAAGGTGCGGCGATCGCCGTCCGGCGGCGAGGGCGCGCCACGCTCCTACTTTGTCATAGCCCATGCCCCCCTCCGACCAGACCAACACGCCCGCGATGCGTCAGTGGAAGCGCTGCAAGGAGGCGCACCCCGAGTGCATCCTCCTCTTTCGCATGGGCGACTTCTACGAGTTGTTCTTCGACGACGCCGTGCGCGCATCCAAAGCGATCGGGCTCACGCTCACCGAGCGCACGAGCGGCGTGCCGATGGCGGGCGTGCCTTACCACCAGCTCGAGAACTACCTCCGCCGCCTGATCGGCGCGGGCTTCCGCGTCGCGGTCGCCGATCAGCTCCAGGACCCCAAGGACGCCAAGGGCGTGGTCGAGCGCGGCGTCACGCGCGTCGTCTCCTCCGGGACGCTCGTCGATGAATCACTCCTCGACGCGGGCGCGCCCAACCGGGTCGCTGCTGTGTGGATCGAGCCGGGGTCCGGGCGCGCCGGCGTCGCGTCGGTCGAGGTCTCCACGGGCGCCTTCATCGTGCGCACGCTCTCCGCCGACGGGCTCGGCGACGAGCTCGCACGCCTGGGCGCGCGCGAGGTGATCTTCGCCAACGTGCTCGACGGGCGCGTGCCCGAGGTGATCGACGCCGCCGCGTCGGCGCTGGGCGCCGCGTGCACGCCCCGTCAGCCCTGGCAGTTCCGCGAGGACGAAGCCGACGAGGCCCTGCGCGAGCGCTTCGGCGTCGCCTCGCTCGACGCGTTCAGCCTGTCCCGCGGCGATCCGGCGCTTCCCGCGGCTGGGGCGCTCGTGCGCTTTCTCGAAGAAACGCAGCTCCCGGACGCCGAATCCACGCGCGCAAGCGACCGTGCCCGCCGCGTCTCGCTCGCGCACCTCTCGCCCCCGAGGCGCGAGGCGCCGGAGGGCGAGTGCGTGGTGGACGCCACGAGCCTGCGCGCGCTCGAGGTCGAGCGCACCATCCGCGGGCAGGGCGCGGAGGGCTCGCTCGTCGGGCTGTTCTCGCGCGACGCTGCGCCGCGCACCGCGATGGGGCGTCGCCTGCTGCGTGACTGGCTCTGCCGCCCGCTCGCGGATCGTGTGCGCATCGAGGCGCGCCACGCGATTGTCGCGACGCTCATCGAGGATCGACGCCTGGCGCGCGAGATCGGCGAGCACCTGGAGTGCGTGCAGGATGTGGCGCGCATCGGCGGGCGCATCGCGCTCGCGCGCGCGACGCCCCGCGACCTGGCTGCTCTCGGCGCGTCGCTCGACACGCTCGAACCGCTCGCGGAGCTGTGCGCCGGAGCGCCGGCGCTCGCCGAGACAGCGTCCAAGTTGCGCGCGCTGATCGCGTCGCTCGCGCCGCTCGCCGCGCGCCTCGGCGAGACGTGCGTTGAGCACCCGCCGGCTCATCTGCGCGAGGGCGGGCTCATCCGCGACGGCGTGGACGCGGCGCTCGACCGGGCGCGATCACTCCAGAAGGACGCCGGTGCGTGGCTCGCGGAGTACCAGGGGCGCATCGCGGGCGAGATCGGGCTCCCGCAGCTTCGCGTGGGGTTCAACAAGGTGTTCGGGTACTATGTCGAGCTCACCGCGATCCAGGCGCGCGAGCACGACGAGAAGATCACGCGCGCCGGGTTTGTGCGCAAGCAGACGCTCAAGAACGCCGAGCGCTACATCACCGACGAGCTCAAGAAGTTTGAGGACGAGGTGACAACCGCTGAAGCGCGCGCGGTCGAGCGGGAGCAGGCGATCTTTGATGACCTGTGCGACCGGGCGAGGGACGTGCTCGCGCCGATCGGCGCGTTTGCCGACGCGATCGCTGAGCTCGATGCGCTTGGTGCGTTCAGCGCCAAGGGCGAGGCGGAGCGGTGGGTGCGTCCGACGATGACCGACGATCCGGTGCTCTCGATCCACGCCGGTCGGCACCCCGTGCTCGACGAGGCGCTCGGCACGAGCTTCGTGCCCAATGACACGGCGCTCGGCGTGCGCGTGAACGAGAGCGGGCCGGGTCCATCGCTCGCGCTGATCACCGGCCCCAACATGGCGGGCAAGAGCACGTATATCCGTCAGGTGGCGCTGATCACGCTGCTCGCGCACGCGGGGTGCTTCGTGCCGGCCGACCGCGCGACGATCGGCATCTGCGATCGCATCTTCACGCGCGTCGGCGCGGACGATGCGCTGCACCGCGGGCAATCGACGTTCATGGTCGAGATGACCGAGACCGCGGGCATCCTGAACCACGCGAGTGCGCGCTCGCTCGTGATCCTCGACGAGATCGGGCGCGGCACCTCCACCCTCGACGGGCTCGCGCTCGCGTGGGCGATCGCAGAAGATCTGGGCGCGTTGGGCGAGCCGTGCGTGAAGGGTAAGGTCGAGCATGATGCAAGCGTGCGCGCGCCGCGGACGCTCTTCGCCACGCACTACCACGAGCTGACCGAGCTTGCGGATCGCGCGCCCGAGCGCGTCGCGAACCTGCACGTCGCCGTCCGCGAGTGGGAGCGCCCGACCGACCACGGCCCGCGCCCCGAGGTGGTCTTCCTGCACCGCATCGAGCCGGGGCGGGCGGATCAGTCGTACGGCATCCACGTCGCGCAGCTCGCCGGCGTGCCGACCGCGGTCATCGGGCGCGCGCGCGAGGTGCTCGCCTCGCTCGCGGTGCATTCGTCCGCGATCGACGCCGGGCGGGTCGCGCCGCCCACGCCTGCGGGCGGCGGGGCGAGCGCCGGGGGGCAGTTGCCGCTCTTCACGGAGTTTGTGCCGCACCCGGCGGTCGACCGCCTGCGCGAGATCAAGCTCGACGGGCTGACCCCGCTCGACGCGTTCGACGTGCTGCGTGAGCTGGCCGGGCTCGCGAAGGACAGCGGGTGAGCGAGGCTCACAGGGGCGGCTGGCGATGGACGCTCGACGGTGCGGAGAAAGGGCGGGGGCTTGCCGAGGGCGGGGATCGGCTCCTACTGTGCGCTTCGCTCGGGGCATCCCCCGGGCGCCGCGCCCCGGCGCGGACAATCTGGCGGGCGTAGCTCAATTGGATAGAGCACCTGACTACGGATCAGGAGGTTGAGGGTTCGAATCCTTCCGCCCGTGCTTTCTCGTTCCCGTCTTCTCGGCTTCTCTTTGATTCAACTCGTTCAATTCTGATTGCGCACGTTCGACCAAGACCCTGTCCGTGATCGGCCAACGGAGTTGTGGCTGCGCGGCGGTTCTCTGCCCGGGCTGGCGCGATGCCTCGCCCCAAGTCGGGGACGCTCGACCGCCGCCTCGCTCGGTGGTGGCTCCCTCGCATCGGCGTGAGGTAGGCTCCGCGAGTTCAACCCCCGGAGCCCTGCCATGCAACGACGCACTTTCCTCGCTGCCGGAGCCGCGGCGCTGCCCGCGGCCGCCTCGGTGTCTCTCGCTCGGAGCAGCCCGGTCCGGGCCGAGCCCGTGCGTCCGCGCTATCAGGATGGGCGGAGCCCGTGGCCGATCTGTCTCGATACGGCGACGATCCGCCCTTCGTCGCTGCTCGACAAGATCCGCATCGCGTCGGAGGCGGGGTTCGATGCGATCGAGCCGTGGGAGGGGGAGCTCAACGACTTCGAGAACTCGGGCGGCGATCTGAAGGACCTCGGCAAGCGGATCCGCGACGCGGGGCTGATGGTGCCGAGCGTGATCGGGTTGTGGAACGCGATCCCGCCGACGCGCGAGGCGTTCGACGCGTCGCTCGTGGATTCGCGTCGGCGCATGCGGCAGGCGGCTGCGATCGGGGCGGAGCACATCCAGACGATCCCGCAGCCCGCGCGCCCGTGGCGCGAGTTTGATCCGTTCTGGGCTGCAGCCCGGTATCGCGAGCTGCTCGAGATCGGGCTCAACGACTACGACATCAACCCTGCGATGGTGTTTGTTGAGTTTCTAGAGGGCTCGCGCACGCTCGGGCAGGCGTCGCAGATCGCGATCGACGCGGATCACCCCAAGGCGAAGGTGATCCCCGACGTCTTCCACATGCTCATCGGCGGGTCGGGGTTCAACGGGCTGCGCCACATGCGGGGCGATTTCATCGCGATCTTCCAGTTCAATGACGCGCCGGCGGAACCGGCGAAGGACGAGCTCCAGGACAGCCACCGCGTTTATCCGGGCGAGGGCATCCT
The DNA here is from genome assembly GCA_030429485.1 of Phycisphaerae bacterium. Taxonomy (GTDB): domain Bacteria; phylum Planctomycetota; class Phycisphaerae; order Phycisphaerales; family UBA1924; genus JAUIFD01. Next base: position 5,766 of record JAUIFD010000137.1, read on the forward strand.
GCCGCTCGAGCAGTGCCTGCGCGACCTCGCCGCGATCGGGTACACGGGGTGCGTCTCGCTCGAACTCTACAACCCCGGGTATTGGGCCCAGGACCACCTTGAGGTCGCGAGGACCGGCCTGGCGAAGACGGTGCGCGTGATCGAAGCAGCGGGGGTGTGACGGTCGGCTTCGGCGAGGCCTTTGGGCGTCAAGTCGAACACGGGCTGGGCTATCGGACGGCGCCTGATCCGCCTTCGCGGGCGGTTGGGCGGCGTGGCTGCACAGAGAAAGCTCGTGGCCGGTTCACACAGCGGGCGTTCGGCGGTGTCTTGGTTGTACACGCCTGTCGAAGGAGATGGCTCATGCGCCGATTCGCTGCTTCATTGCTCACTGCCAGCGCCACCCTGGCCCCGGCCGCGGGGCTCCTGATCTCAACGGCTCACGCGACCGCCCAGCCGGAGAACGCGGCGCTGGCGTATTGGCCCTTGTTTGACCGGGTGGACGCGAACCTGGTGGACCGCGGGTGGGAGGCGATGAAGGAGAGTGAGAAGCTGCTGGCGCCCGGCACGTCGCTCGCGCAGGAGTTGGTCGACTCGGGCGATGTGGTGCAGACGGCCGTGCGTGCCGCTTCGGTGCGTGATTGCGACTTCGAGATCGACTACTCGGAGGGCTTCGAGACGCTCCTGCCGCACCTCGGGCAGATGCGCCGGCTGGCGAAGCTCGTCGCGGTCGACGCGAGGCGCCTCGAACTCGCCGGGGATGTGGATGGGGCGGCGAAGCGCACCGGCGCGCTCTACCGCATGGCCGGGCATTTGGCGGAGGACGGCGTGCTCATCAGCAGCCTTGTCGCGATCGTGATCGGGCAGACCGCGAACGACCAGGCCGAGCGACTCCTGGCGTTGAACCCCTCGGAGACGGCGCGTCGCGACATGCTCGAGGGCATCATCGCGATCGACGATGGCGATCCGTATGACGTGCTGTCGTCGGTCGCCATGGAGCAGGAGATTGTCCGCACGTGGCTCCGGCAGAAGTTCAGCGGCGAAGATGCGGCGGTGCAGTTCTTCGACATGATGCGCAGCTTCGAAGAGCCAACGACCGACGAGGGGCGCGAGGTGTTCGAGGCGATGTCGCAGACCGAGTTCTACGCCCAGGTCGATCAGGCGGCCGACGTCTACTCCATCATCACCGCGGCGATCTACGCGCCGGATCGTGAGCAGCGGTTCGCTTCACTCGATGCGGCGCTTCAGGCGGGCGAGTACGGGCAGGTTGCGTTGCAGATTCTCCCCTCGTTTGAGCACGCCGCGGATCGGACCGTCGCGTCGCGCGACGATCTGGCTCGCGTGCGGGCGAAACTCGAAGCTCCCACAACCGCCCAGCCTCAGGGTGCTGCGCAGTCCGAGACCGGCGGAGAGTGAGGTGAGCGGGCGATGACCGACGACCGCGACCTGCTCCTGCGAGCCCACCGAGGACACGAGGCGTCCGCACGCCTCCTCTGGGATCGGCACGCACCGGCGCTCCACGCGTTGGCGCGTGCCATTCTCGGCAGCAGCGGGGTGATCGGTGCGGAGGACGTGGTGCAGGCGACGTTCTGTCGCATTCTGGAGGTTGATCGGCGTGCGCTGCGCGAGGTGCGCGACGTTCGGGCGTGGCTGAGCCAATGTGCGAGGCGCATCGCGCACAACGAGGTTCGGTCGATGAGCCGCGAGCGGGCCCGGCGGGGCACTCGGCCGACCTCCGCGGCGAGTGCGGTGGTGGACGATGAACTCGCGGCGGTGATCCGTGGGCTGCCCGATCAGATGCGAGAGGTGATCGTGCTCAAGCATGCGTGCGGACTGACGTTTGACCAGATCGCGGACGTGCTTGAGGTCAATCGCAACACTGCTGCGAGCCGGTATCGCGCCGCGATTCGGCACATCCGGGATACCCTCTCGCGGCAGGCTCCCGAGGCAAAGGACGTGCAGGAGGTGACCAGTGCCCGAGCCGATTGAACAGCGCCTGGACGAGATGCTTGCGGCCCCGGCTGCCGGCTTTGAAGGTGGCCTGTTTCACCAGGGTGTGCGCAGGAGGCGGCGGGTCCGCCGTCAGCGGGCCGTCGGCGGAGTTGTCGCGGTGCTTGCGATCGGCGCTTGCGTGGTGTTCCTGCGCCAGCCTGAGCCGGCTCCCGAGCCCGTGCCGAAGTTGGTTGGCGTCGCTCCAACGGTCGAGCCGGCGTCGTTTGGCGCCCTGCGTTCAACCTGGTCGGCGTGGGCGGATGGCGAAGTCGACCTGCCTGCGCCATCGCAGGCGTCGCCACCCGTGCGCGCGGTGCGCGTCGGCACACGCGTGCCTCCCGATGGTCTGGACGAACTGCTCGATGTGCTGTAGGTCGAGGTCAGGCTGCGGGTACGGGCGCGTCACGAGGGTGCGAACGAACCCGATCGGCGCGATCAGATCTCCGGGATGCACTCGCAGCTGGTTTCGGTTGGCTCGTCGGCCTTGGCCCAAGCCGCCTCGTATCGCGCCCGCACGGTCGCGGCCTCGGCGGTCTTGCCTTGTTCTTCGAGCGCGCGCGTCAGGCCATAGAGCGACCATCCGTTCTCGCGCCACTTGGTCAGGTCCTCGCGGAACGTGCGCTCGGCGTCCGCCGGTCGGCCCGCCGCGAGGTAGACCGCGCCGAGCGTGTGGCGGATCGGCTGGAGCCACTGCGGCGGCTCGCCATACGACAGCGAATCCTCGACTTCGGCCCCTCGCTCGAGGTAGTCGATGGCCGTGTCCCACTGTTCTTGCTGAAGGGCGATCTCGCCCGAGATAAAGAGGTCGGAGACTTCGAGGATGCGATAGGTCGCGTCGTCTCCCCAATACGCATCCTCGGGGATGTTGGCCCGCGCCTGGCGGAACGCCTCGTGCTCACGCTGCGCGTTCGCGATGTCCTTCTTGGCGGCGTACGCGATCGCTCGGTGCGCGTGCCACACGGCGGTTGTCACCGGCAGATACTCGGGCGGCGCGGGTTCGGCGAGCAGGTCATCCCATCGCCCGAAGCGCTTCTGCACGTCGTAGACGGAAGTCATCCAGAGGTCGATGTAGGCGCCCACCGCGGGCATCATCTCGTCCGGGATGTTCGTCCACATCGCGCGGGCGGCGTGCATGGCCTCGCTCTCGCGGCCGACCATCATCGCGGAGAAGGCGAGCATGTGCGCGTTGTGCACCATGTACATGTGCTGGATGGTCTGCTCGGGTGATCGCGCCAAGTACGCGTCATCCGCGTGCATCGCGATGGTGTTCTGCGCCACCGACTGGTCCCACATCCCGGTCTGCACGTAGATGTGCGAGGGCATGTGGTCGAGATGCCCGGCGCCCGGTACGAGGCTCCCGAGGCGGTTGGCCGCAGCGATACCGCGATCGGGGTTGGTGCTCGGCTCGACCGCGTGGATGTAGAGATGATTGGCGCCGGGATGGTTCGGGCTCATCGCCATCACGCGCTCGAGCGTGGCGACGATGGTGGGGGTGTCACCGGTCGGCTGGCGGTCGATGTCATAGAGCTTCCACGGGCGCTGCACCATCATCGCCTCGGCGTAGAGCGTGCCGATGTCGGGGTCGTTGGGGTACGCCGCCCAGACCTTGCCCATCGCGTCGGCGTACGTCTGTTCGAGGTGCTCGCGGTTCTTGGGCCACGGGTTGCGGTATCGCTGGGCGAGGGCATCGATGAGCGCGCGTTCCTTCGGCGAAGCGTTGTCGATCCGCGACTGTGCTTCGCGGATCGCCGCCCACGCCGCGCCGGAGCGTTCGTCGGTCATCTGTGGGTCGTTGTAGTTGGGGCCTTCGCAGAGCGCGATGCCCCACCACGGCATCGGCGCCGCGGGGTCGAGTTCGGCTGCGCGGGCGAACGAGCGGATCGCCTCGTCGTGGTTAAAGGCGAACATCCAGTTGAGGCCCTGATCGAAGTACCGCTGCGCCTCGGGTGAGGAGGTCGTGATGCGGTGCCCGTATGGCCCGAGGTTGTTGAAGAGTTGCGCCTTGGGCGCATCGACCTCAAGATGGTCACTGCGGACGGTCTGGCACGCGGTGAGTGCCCCGAGCAGGGACGCGACGACAACCGTGCGGGCGAGGCGTTGCATTGGAGTCCCCTTTGAGAAGCCAGCGAGGCTGACGAAGCAGTGTACCGGGGACTCGGCGGTGGACTTTGTCGATTCGGCCTACACGCGCGTCGGGGCGAGGAGCTCCTCCGGCCTGCCGAGCAACTCGACGATGCGGGCGAGGCAGAGGGCGGCGGTGGCGCCGTCGACGACTCGGTGGTCGCACGCGAGAGAGAGGGGGAGCAGTTTGCCGACGCCGATCATGCCGCCCTTGACGATCGGGGCCTCGCGGACGCGCCCGGCGGCGAGGATGCCGACCTCGGGGGCGTTGATCACCGGGGTCGCGAAGCGCCCGGCGTAGGAGCCGACATTGGAGATCGTGAACGTGGAGCCCATGAGCTGCTCGCGCGGGAGCGTGCGATCGCGCGCGCCCTTGGCGACGTGCGCGATGTGGCGCGACATCTCGAGCACGCCGAGGCGG
>JAUIFD010000138.1 GCA_030429485.1 Phycisphaerae bacterium
GCGACGCGACGGACTGCCGGTGTCGCGAGCGCCTTGCCGTCCCGGGCGGTCATGCCCGCGACGGCGTCGGACATCGCACCAACTACGGTGCCGGCGTCTTCCTGCGCCGCGGTGCCGTTGTCCTTCGCGGGGGAGGAGGCGGCCTTCTCGGTGGGCTTCTTCGCCGGGGAGGCTTGCGTGCCCTTGCCGTCGTCCTTGAAGGTGACGAACGGCTGCCCGACGTAGACCGTGTTGCCGTCGTCGGCGTGGAGTTCGGCGATCACGCCGTCGCGTGGGCTCGTGACCTCCGTGAGGGCCTTGTCGGTCTCGACCTCGGCGAGGGCGTCGGTCGCCTTGATGGTGTCGCCGGGCTTGACGAGCCAGCGGATCAGCTCGGCCTCGGTGAGCCCCTCCCCGATGTCGGGGAGAAGGAAGACGTTCGGGTCCGACGAAACCTTGCCTGCCATGGGTGTCCCCGTATCGCGTGAAGCCGCCTGCACCACCGAAGCCGCAGTCCGGAGATCGGCCACGCGGGTCGCTCCATTGTAGAACGCCGGGCATCGGTCCCGGTTCGGTATCCTCTCGGCATGGTCAAGGTGCTCGCTCCCGTGTTGCTCCTCGCTGCGGCGGTGGTCGCGTCGATCCTCTCCGACCGCCCGCTCCCGCGAGCCGACTTCGTCTACAACAACGGCAACGACGTCTCCACGCTCGATCTTCAGCGGATGAGCTGGTCGATGGACCTGCGCGTGGCCCGGATCCTCTCCGAGGGGCTCGTGCGGAACGACGTGTTCACGCACGGGTTCGATATCGCGCCCGGCATCGCGGAGCGATGGGAGGTCTCGGACGACGGGCGGGTGTACACGTTCCACCTCCGAGACAACGCGAGGTGGTCGAACGGCGAGCCCATCGTCGCGGGCGACTTTGTCTTTTCCTGGCGCCGGGCGCTCCTGCCGGATACGGCCGCGGACTACTTCGCGCTGTTTCAGATGATCGAGGGCGCGACGGAGTTCTATGACTGGCGCACGGCCGCGCTGACGGACTTCGCCGGCCAGGATTTCGCGAACGGGGAGGCGAAGGCCCAAGGGGCGCGCCAGCTCTGGGCGGAGACAGAACGCCGGTTTGACGAGTTGGTGCAGTTGCACGCGTTGGACAGCCGCACGCTCGAAGTGAAGCTGGTCCGGCCGACGCCGTACTTCCTCGACCTGTGCGCGTTCGCGGTGTTCTACCCGGTCTACCCGGCTCTCGTGAGCCAGTACGACCGCCTGGACGAGACAACGGGGCGCATCGTGCCTGAGGCAGGTTGGACCAAGCCGCCGCACCTGGTGACGAGCGGCGCGTTCATGCTCACGGCGTGGCGCTTCAAGCGGGAGATGCGTTTGGAGCAGAACCCGTTCTGGTGGGACCGCGACTCGCTCGACGTGGACTCGATCTCCGTGCTCTCGATCGAGGATCCGAACGCCCAGGTGCTCGCGTTTCAGACCGGGGCGGTGGAGTTCTGTGCGGACATCACGGCGGCGTACCGGCGCGAGATGTACGCGAAGAAGCAGGCCTTCTATAGCGAGCACTGGGACGAGTATCAGACGCTGCTCGCCGAGGGGCTCGATCAGTTTGAGATCGATCGGCGTCTTCCGGAAGACCCGCGGAAGCACGCGCACATCGTGCCCGCGTTCGGGACGTACTGGTTCAACTTCAACTGCAAGCCGGAGCTCCCGGACGGGCGCCCCAATCCGTTTGCCGACGCGCGCGTGCGCCGGGCGTTTTCGATGGCGATCGACAAACGCACGATCACTGAGGAGGTCCGCGGGCTGGGTGAGCCCGTGGCGCGCACCATCGTGCCTCCTGGATCGATCGGCGGGTACACCTCGCCCAAGGGGCTCGACTGTATCTCCGACGGCAAGACGCCCGCCGAGCAACAAGCGATCGCGCAGCGGGCGCGAGCGCTGCTCGCGGAAGCGGGGTGGCCCGACCCGGCGAAGTTCCCGACCGTGGAGCTGCTCTTCAACAAGGATGCGGGGCACGATGTGATCGCGCAGGCGATCGCCAAGGACTGGGGCAAGTGGCTCGGCGTGCCGACCAACCTCGCGCAGAAGGAGGTCAAGGTCTTCCGCGACGATCTCAAGAACACCAACTTCATGACGAGCCGCGCCGGCTGGTACGGCGACTACGGCGACCCGACCACCTTCCTCGATCTCTCTCGCACGGAGGACGGCAACAACGACCGCAAGTACGCCAACCCGGAGTACGACGCGCTGCTCGACGCGGCGAATCTCGAGACCGATCCGGAGAAGCGGATGGCGATGCTCTCCGAAGCCGAGCGCATGATCATGGATGAGGATCTGCCGATGGTGCCGCTGTTCCACTACGCGCACGTCTACATGTTCAACGCGTCGAAGCTCTCGGGCATCAACCCCCACCCACGGACGAATCAGAACCTCTTCCTCGCGGACGTGCTGGGCGACGGCAAGGGCGACGACAAGGTGATGAACATGCCGCTCAAGGTGCGCACGGGCGACGGGCGGGCGTCGGGCATGGAACGGAACTAGCGGGGAGGCGAGGCTCTGGCGGCACACGAGCGAAAGCTGAAGAAGCACGTCGAGGAACGCCCGTGCCAGTGGTTGCTCGGTGCGTTGGTCGTGTTGCAGTTGCTCGGGCCGGTGCGAGAGTTGACGGTCGAGCACCACCTGGCCGGCGGGTTGCTCGTCATGGGCGCCTACTTGGTGCTCCTCCTTGCAGCGGGGCACGTGCTCTCGAGCCACCGACATCAACGCACCATCGCGATCGTCTTGGGGGTGATTCCGTTGGGTGTCGCGGTGGCGAGGACGGTGCCGGCTTGGAGCATCTCAGACATCGAGGTTGGCGCAGCGGCGACTCCCTTTCTTGTCTTCGTGTGCGCCACGGTGCTGTCGTATGTGCTTCGTGGGCGCGAGGTGACGACCGACCACCTGTTCGGCGCCGCGGCGTGTTTCATGCTGCTAGGCCAGGTGTGGGCGGGGTGCTATGCGATCGTGCTGTTGACGGACCCGAAGCCGCCCTCGTTCAGCCCGGAACAGGTGGGGTGGGATGACCTCGTGTACTTCAGCACCGTCACGCTGACAACCCTGGGATACGGCGACATTACCCCACGCTCGCAGCCTGCACGTGCACTGGCGACCCTCGAGGCGATGGCGGGGCTGTTCTACTTCGCGGTGATCGTGTCGCGCCTGGTTGGGAAGTTCAGCCTGAAGGGCTGACGCAGCTTCGGTCGGCTCGCGACTGACCGCGGCGCCCGCGAGCGGCCCGTCGATGCGTCTAGGGCCTGGGAGCCTGCATGACGACCTTGGTGTACGCGAGCTCCGCCCCCAGGCGTCGGATGTTGCGCTCCGTCGCGATCCCCGGGCGCGTGTGGATGACCCCGATGCCGCACCCGGCGTCGCGCGCATGCGCCAGACGCATCGCGATGAGCGCAGCCTGCAGCCCGCGCCGGCGATACTCGGGCAGCGTCACCGCGCCGAACATGCAGACGATCGGCGGCGCAACCTCACACGCGCCGGTCGCGACCACGCGTCCGTCCATGTACGCCAGGAACGTCCGCGTGCGCGGGTGTTCCACCGTCTTGCGCATGATCGCCGCGATCTCGTCGGTGACGGGCGTGACCGAGCCGTCCGGCTGGAGCCGCGGCGGGAAGCCCGAGCTGGTCACTTCGACAAACGCCATCACACCGTCGTCGTCACCCGGCTGGAGTTGGATAAGCTCGGCGCCCTCCGGAAGCATGGCGGCCGCCCGTTCGCGGAGCTGATCTGCGGGGGGAAGGTCGAGCGCGTAGACGTTCTCAAACTCGTGGAGAAGGAAGCCGCGCGCGCGGAGGCCTTCGATGAGCGTGTGATCGGCGTGGGCGGTCAGCTCGATGCGCGCGGGCGCGCCGCGCTCGGCATACCACTCGACGAGTCGGTCGAGGTCCGCATCGGAGACCGGGCCGGTGAGACCGAGACCGCACGCCTGGTTGGCCCAGGAGTCGGGCGCTTCGTAGCTCATCACGCCGCCGGCGATGGGCTGAGATTCGTTGGCGATCTCCGAGACGCCACGGGCCTGACGCATCTCCTCGAGTCGGGCGAGTTCGATCGTGTCCATAGTCAGGGGCATGGCGGAGTATCGCAGCGCCGTGCCTGTTGGGCTACCTTGTCGGCCATGGGCGAGACGCGTTACCGATGGACAGTGCTCAACGCCGGCAGGCTGTTGCTCGACGGCGGCTCGATGTTCGGGATCATCCCGCGCGTCGTGTGGACGCGGACAATCACGCCGGACGAACAGAACCGCATCGAGCTCGCGCATAACTGCCTGCTGCTCGAAAGCGAGGAACGCGATCCGACGCTCGGGCGCCCGCGCCGAATCCTGATCGAGGCGGGCACCGGCGACAAGCTCGATGAGAAGATGTCGAAGATCTTCGGGCTCGACGGTCGCACGGTGGAGGCAGCGGTGATCGACGCGGGGGTGGATGTGTCGGAGATCGATGCCGTGATCGTCACGCATCTGCACTTCGACCACGCCGGCGGGCTCACGCGGCGGGTGCGTGTCGGTGAGACGCCGGATTGGACCGCGAGCGAAGCCGAGCCCGCGTCGGGCGACTGCCCGAAGGTCATGCGCACCTTCCCCAACGCGGAGGTGATCGTGCAGCAGCGGGAGTGGGACGACGCGCTCGCGAACGACTCGGTGATGACGCGGACGTACTACCGCGACCATCTGATTCCGATCGCCGAGCGCGTGCGGCTCGTCGAATCGCCCCTGCCGTTCGCGCCAGGGCGCACGCCCAATCGCGGCGAGCTTCCCGGCTCCCCACTGGCCGAGCGGACGACGGAGGTGCTGCCGGGGGTTCGGGTCTTCGGTGCGCCGGGGCACACCTGGGGGCAGCAGGGGGTGATGTTCACGGGCCTGGAGGGCGAGACGGTGGTCTTCGTGCCCGATGTGATGCCCTCACGCTGGCATGCGGGCGCCGCGTACTCGCTCGCGTACGACGTGGAGCCCTACACGAGCATGATCTCGAAGCGGTGGCTCCTGGACGAGGCGGCCCGGGGTGGGTGGACGCTGGTGTTGGATCACGAGCCCGGAGAGCCCGTCTGCCGGGTGGAAGCGGACGGGAGGGGGTGGTATCGGCTCCTCTGATCGGGGATCGGGGGCTGCCGGAGGGAGTGTGAACCAGGGCGTACACTGGGCGCGTGACGGTGAGCGAAGACACCCGAAAGAGCGACGAGATCGATGACGCGGTCGATGACCTCGACGAGGAGGGTGCGCTCGAGGGTCAGCCCGTCGAGCCGCCCTACCGGATCGGAGCCGTGGGGTCCGCGACCGCCGTGCCGCCGGGCAAGCGCTCGCTGATCGAGAAGGCCGACGCGTTCGTCTCTCGTCTGAGCACGCGGAACAACTTCTGGCACCGAGTCTGCTCGCTGATCTGGCTGCCCTACGCGTTCCACTCGGGCATCCGGATGAAGCGGATCGACCAGGAGACGTTCCAGGCGGTGCTGCCGTTCCGTCGATTCAACAAGAACTGGTACAACGCGATGGCCGGCGCCGCGCTCCTGGGCAACGCGGAGATCGCGGGCGGCATGTACGTCTTCGGGCGGTGCGGCGCCGACTACACGGTGGTGTGCAAGCGCCTGGAGTACAAGTTCCTGCGGCCGTGCTTCGGGCCGGCGGTGTACAAAATCCAGCCTCGCGACGACGTGGACGGGCTCGTGAAGGGCGGGGGCGAGTTCAACTGCGAGCTGCGGATGACGGTCGTCCAGGGCATCTCCTCCGGCGAGAAGGAGAAGCGCGTGGGACGGGTGACGGCCGTGTTTCACATCACGCCGAAAGTGCATCAGAAGAGCAAGGGCCGCTGAAACCAGGCCCGGGAGTGGTTCACGCGGGTATCGCTGCGCGCCGGGTCGGCGCCACGCGTTCCAAAACGAACACCCGGCGCGTGGTCGCGCCGGGTGCTCGGGAGTTCGTTCGAAATCTGACGAAGATCGAAATACTGAGATCGGGATCAGCGACGGCGACGCATCGCCGCAAACCCACCGAGGGCGAGCAGGGCGGCCGAGCCCGGCGCGGGGATGACGTCGAGCGACATCCGGTAGACCTCGTCGGCAGTCGAGCCGATCGCGGGCGCGACGTCCTTGAACCGCCACGCGGCGTTGGTGGGCAGAAGGTCGGGGTTGTTGGTTCCGTCGTCCGCCACGAGCTCAACGAAGCCGGCTGCCGGGACTGCGATCGAGGTAGGATCGGTGATCGTGATGGTCCAGACGCTGGTCAAGCTGGCGGAAGGGAGCCGCACGCCGAAACCGCTCACAAACTGGGCGCTGGTGTCGTAGAAGTTGAAGAACACGACGTGATTCGCGGTTTCGACACCACCGACAAACTGGAACACCGCGAGCGTGCTGGGCGAGTCGATGATGGAGACGTAGTCCTCGACGATGGAGCCGCCGAGGCCGGTGGTCGGGGTCTGCACGTTGCCTTCGAAGAGCATCGAGTCGTACACGACGCCCACGCTCTCGACGGGGTTGCTGATCGTGACGTCGCTGTTGAGGTTGTCGGCGGTGAACGAAGTGGCGGTCGCGGTGTACTGGCTGGAATCCAGCAGGAGCTGGGCGTTGGCCGAAGCCGCCAGACCAGCGACGATCATCAGGGAAGCAGTCTTCATCTTCTCATCCTCCAAGCAAGCCACTACACAACGCGTGGCGTGTGATCACCAGTATCCGGAGGCGGCACACCCGCTCGGCCGGATCAAGATTGTGCTGCAGGTGGTCTCGTCTCTCTCGCGTCGCCGAAGCGCCCGCGTACTCCTTGACAGCGTGTGCATTGTCGTTGGGCGATTGCGACTTGGCAACACCAAACTGCTCAGAATTGCAGAAAAAGTGCAGATTGGCTGGCGGCGAGAAATGGAAGTGCTTTGTTTGGGTTGGCCCCCAAGAAAAACGCCCGGCATTCCGCCGGGCGCTGGAAGGGGGCGTGGGCTGTCGAAATCAGCGGCGGCGGCGAGCCGCGGTGAGCCCTCCGAGCGCGAGCAAGGCCGTTGCGCCGGGAACCGGAACGTCGTTGCCGGTCAGCTCGAACTTGTGGCTGAGCGAAGGCTGGTTGGCGGAGCCATACCCGTAGCCCGGGTCGTTCGCGCCGATCGTCGGCGCGCTGTCGGTCATGAACCACTGCCCGGTGCTGCCGGATGCGGTGTCCGCGACGATCTCCATCACGCCCGCCTCGGGGATCACGACGCCGCCCGGGAACGTGTTGATCGTGATGGTGTAGATGAAGTTGCCGCCCTGAGTGAACGTGACACCGAACCCGGTGGTGTAGGCGAGCGACGTGTCGTAGAAGTTGAAGTAGAGGATCTCGCCGGCGTTCGCGACGCCGCCGACAAAGCGCATCGTCTGGAGGTCGATGTCGCTGTTCGGCGCGGTGCTGTCGTAGTCCTCGTATCCGAGGTAGTCGCTCGGGCTGAACGCGAGGTAGCCGTTGGTGGCGTCCATGTCGGAGTAATACGTGCCGAGCGTCTCCGGGGCGGAGATGACCTGGCCATCGATCGCCTGCGCGGTGATCGTGTAGTCGGCGGGGTCGAGCAGCGTCTGGGCGTTGGCGGCGAAGGCCATGCCGGCGATGAGCAGCAGCGATGCGTTCTTCATTTCTTCTCTCCTCATTGTTGCCGCGGCGACAGCGCGGCCCGCGTTCACCAGCCGAGGGCGCGACACACCCGCGTCGCTCGGTGTTCGCTGCGAGGAATCGTGTCTCTCTCTCGCGCCGACGGTGCGGCGCAACTCCCATGCAGCAAGGACATTGTGGCGCAATCGCAGCGTTCGGCCAGAAACACGTGCGCTCGGACGAGGCAGGCGAGGCGATCAGCCGTTACAGACCGAACTCGGCGCGTTATTGAGAACTCGCGCGGTCGCACAATGAGAAACGCCCGGCGCCAGAGGCGCCGGGCGTCGAGTTATCAGGCTTGGGGGCTTGCCGAACTAGCGGCGACGACGCGTCGCAACGAGACCGCCGATGGCGGCCAGAGCGACCGAGCCGGGGGCCGGGATGCCGTTGATCTCGAAGTTGAAGTTGTACCCGCTTCCGGCCGCGAAACCGTCGTTGACGTTGCTGGTGCCGACGGTCGCGCCAGCGTCACCGAGGTACCACTGCCCGGTGACGCCCGTGTCGCCCAGGATCTCCATGTACCCGGCCTCGGGGATGACGACCGCGCCGGGGAAGAGATTAATCGTGATCGTCCAGACGAAGATGCCGCCCTGCGGGAGTGAGGCCCCAAATCCCGTAACGAAGCTCGAGTTGGTGTCGTAGAAGTTGAAGAACAGGGTGTCGCCCGTATTGGCGACGCCGCCGATGAAACGAATGCTGGAGACGTTGATGTTGCCGCCGGCGAGCGCGCTGTCGTAGTCGTCGTATCCGAGGTAGTTGGCTGCGGGGAAAGCGACGTATCCCGTCGGTCCCGGCAGCATGTCGGAGTAGTGCGTTGCGGGCACCGCCTCAGCCGGAGTGCCGATGGCAGGGGCCTGGTGGAGCTGGTCGAGCGACACGGCGGAGGCTGTGAACTGACCGGGGCTCAGGATCACCTGGGCGCTGGAGGCGGCGGTAAGTCCGGCGAGCAAAAGAACCGCATGGACCTTCATTGTCTATCTCCTTATGCAGGACAATCACACACGTGCCGCTCGCCGGCGAGGCCGGCAGAGCGACTTCAGCCGGGGCGCGCCCGGCAATGTCGAACTCTGTTTCAGGGGGGCGGAGGCTTGTCTCTCTCTTCTCAGGGCTGCGCTGTCGCGCGGCCCACTCCGCTGACTCGGGCCGAAGGGAAACCCTCGACACCGGACATTATCGAGGTGGGGTCTCACTCCGCAAGGGCAACTGTGTGATTTTTGCAGAAAAATGTGAAGATTGGTTGCGATCGAAGAAACTTGGTCCTTGGGACCGATGCCCTCAGTCCGCTGAGGCGAACCCGTGCTCGACGAGTGCCGCGAGGCGTTCGAGGTCGGGCGAGGGTGGCCGGTCGGCGACGAGCGGTGGCACCACCCGCCGGACACAGGCCAGGGCGGCCTCCACGCCCGGTCCGGAGCGAAGCGGTCGATGCGCCTCGAGCCCCTGGGCCGCACAGAAGAGTTCCACCGCCACGACGCGACGCGCCAGATGGAGCCCGCGCCGGAGCTTCGCGGCAGAACGTGGGCCGAAGGAGTTGTAGTCCTCCATCCCCGCGCTGGTGGGGAGGTTGATCACCGACGCGGGCGCGGCGAGCTGCACCAACTCGTTGCAGCACGCCGCAGCGGTGTACTGGGCGATCATGCACCCCGAGTGCAGTCCCGGCTCCGGGCTCAAGAACGGCTTGAGGTGCGACTGCACGTCGAAGCCCGAGATCATGTGGTAGACGCGCCGCTCGGCGATACCCGCGATGTGGGCGACCGCGATCGCGAGGTGGTCCATCGGGAGCGCGACGGGCATGCCGTGGAAACACCCGGCGGAAACCACGTCGGCGCCGGCGTCTGCGGCGAAGATCAGTGGGTTGTCGGTGACGGCGAGCAGCTCGCGTTCGACGAGCGGGCGGACCGCCGCGAGCGCGTCCGAGCATGCGCCGAGCACCAACGGCGCACACCGGAGCGAGTACGGGTCCTGCACGCGCGTGTCGTGCTCGCGGTGCGATTCGGCCATCTCCGATGGCGACAGCAGCTCGCGCAGACGGCGCGCGATCTCACCGGGTCCCTGTTGCGCGCGGGCTTCATACACACGGGCGTCGAGGAACACGTGCGTTGCGAGGCAGGCGTCGATCGACATGGCGCACGCGGTGATCGCCGCGTCGAGCAGCCGGTCGAAGTCCGCGACCAGCAGCGCGGCTTCCGCGGCCATGAGATGCGTGCCGTTGATCAGGGCGAGCCCTTCTTTCGCTTCGAGCGTGATCGGCTCAATGCCAACCTCGCGCATCGCGTCGGCAGCGGCGAGGCGCCGGCCGGCGCGGTCGATCACCTCCCCTTCCCCGATCATGGCCAGGGCGATATGCGCGAGCGGCGCGAGATCGCCTGACGCGCCGACCGAGCCGACTTCCGGAACCACCGGTGTGAGATGGTGGTTGAGCAGCGACAGGATGTGCTCGACCGGTTCGGGCCGGACCCCCGAGTGACCGCGCGCGAGCGAGGCGGCCAGGACGACCATCGCGCCACGCACCGTTTCAATCGGCAGCGCCGGTCCGACGCCCGCGGCATGTGAACGGACGAGATTGCGCTGGAGGTCGAGCAGATCGTCCGGGGCGATACGGGTCGATGAGAGCGAGCCGAATCCGGTGTTGATGCCGTAATGC
>JAUIFD010000139.1 GCA_030429485.1 Phycisphaerae bacterium
GCCATGCGGCCGACCTCGGCGGGTGCCGCCAGCTGCGCGTACGCGCGCCTGCTGTCGTACCAGGAGTCGCGTTGCATCTGATCGCCTTCGGTGGCGACGGGCGCGACCGACAGGCTGTAGCCCGTGGTCTCGTAGGCGCCGCGAAAGCCGGTGGAGGCCCCGTAGGCGATGCGGCTGCTCGAGTTCGAGAACTCAGCGCCCTCGGAGTTCGTGAGCCGCGGGTCGACGGCGAGTGCCGCCTCCTCGCAGCGCATCGCCAGATCCACGCGTTCGTCGGGAGAGATCGCGTCTCCGGCCGCGTCCGCCAGCCCGAGGTCCGGCTGGTCCGTCGCGAGCTCGTCGGCCGTCGGGAGGCCCGCGTCGGGATCCGGCGCGACGATGCCCGCCATTTCGACGACGTCGTGGACGAAGGCGCGAACCGCGTCGGCGGTCAGGTCGGCGGTCGAGGCCATCGCGCTCGCGTTGCCGACGAAGCATCGGATCCCGAGCCGTCGTTCTCGGGACATCTTGACCGTCTCGACCTCGCCGAGACGGACCTGCGCCGCGGCGGAGGTCCAATCGATCATCACGGCGTCGGCGGCGGACGCGCCCGCGCCGCCCGCGGTCTCGATCGCGAGATCCAGAAGCTCGGCGCCGTTCACGCCTTGGTTCCTCCCACGGTGATCCCGTCGATCCGGATCGTGGGAAGCCCGACGCCGACGGGCACGGACTGCCCGTCCTTTCCGCAGGTGCCGATGCCGTCGTCCAGCGCGAGATCGGAGCCGACCCGCGTGATCCGCTTCATGATCTCGGGACCGCTGCCGATCAGCGTCGCGCCCTTGACCGGGGCGGTGATCTTGCCTCCCTCGATCCGGTAGGCCTCGCTCGCGGAGAAGACGAACTTGCCGTTCGTGATGTCGACCTGTCCGCCGCCGAAGCTGACGGCATAGAGACCATCGGCGACGGAGCGGATGATGTCTTCCGGCGCATCCTCGCCCGCCAGCATGAAGGTGTTCGTCATGCGCGGCATGGGATAGTGCATGAAGCTCTCTCGGCGTCCGTTGCCCGTCGGCGAAGCGCCCATGAGCCGCGCGTTCATGCGGTCCTGCAGGTACCCGCACAGACGACCCTTCTCGATCAGGACGTTCCGGCCGGTCGGGGTTCCCTCGTCGTCGACGTTCAGGGACCCGCGCCGAGACGCGATCGTGCCGTCGTCGACGACGGTGCAGAGCTCCGAAGCGACGAGCTCCCCCATGAGCTTCGCGAACGCGGACGTGCCCTTCCGGTTGAAGTCTCCCTCGAGGCCGTGACCGACCGCCTCGTGCAGAAGGACTCCCGGCCAGCCGGGCCCGAGCACGACGTTCATCTCGCCGGCCGGTGCTTCGATTGCGTCGAGATTCACGATGGCCTGGCGCGCGGCGTCCCGCGCGAACGCCAACGCGCGTTCCGCGTCGTCCGTCAGAAACTCGAAGGCGACGCGGCCGCCGCCCCCGGAGGAGCCCTGTTGGCGCTTGTCTCCGTCCTCGGCGATGCAGCTCACGCTCAGGCGAAGGAGTGGGCGGTGGTCGGCGATCAGGTCTCCGTCGGAGTTCGCCACGAGCACGACCTTGTCCTCGACCGCGACCTGCGCCATCACGTTCTTGATTCGGGGGTCGAAGCCGCGCGCCTCCCGGTCCACCCGCGCGAGGAGGTCGGCCCGGTCGGCGAGCTTCGGCAGGAGCGCGCTCGACTCGACCGGGTACAGATCGTGTCGGGGCGCCGAGGGCGTGCCCCGGAGGTCGACCGACTGCGCGCCGTCGTCGGTCGATGCGATGGCGCGCGCGTTCTCGGCGGCGAGCTTCAGATTCTCGATCGAGAGCTCGTCGGAGAATGCGTAGCCGGTCTTCTCGCCGGCGAGCACGCGCACGCCCACGCCCTGCGAGATCGACTGGTTGGCCTTCTTGACGATGCCTTCGTCGAGCGAGACGGAGTGCAGCGTGCGGTGCTCGAAGTAGAGGTCGGCGAAGTCGGCACGCCGCGCGAGAGCGGTTCCCAGCGTGGTCTCGAGCGCGGAGACGTCGAGTCCGAACCGCTCGGCGACGACGCGAGACGGAGCGGGCACGATCGGATCGGTCGGTTCCCCGGAGTTCGTCACACCGCCGATCATCGGGGCTGCCGCGATCGTCACGATCCCGCACATGACCGACCACCTGCTCGCGGGCTTCGTGCTGACGGTGGTCGCCGGGCTCGGGTTCGGCGGGCTGATCCCTGTCTCGATCTCGCTTGCGCAGCGGCTGCTCCCCCACCGCACGGGGCTCGCCTCCGGGCTGATGATGGGCGGGGCGTGGATGTTCGCCGGCTCGGGCGCGCTGGTCGCCGAGCGGGTGTTCACCGAGTGGGGCTTCGAGGCGGCGTTCTACGCGACCGGGGGCTTCATGCTCCTGGCGGCGGGGCTGAGCGCACTGCTGCCGTCGTCTGTGCTGCGCACGCTGCGCTAGGCCCGCACTCCGTCGCTCAGTACTCAACCCATTCCAGGCACAGCCCGTCCGGCGGCAGCGTCTGCCCCGCACGCCGACGATCACGCGCCGCGAGAATTCCCGGGATGCCCTCCGCCTCCGCCTTGCGACGCCCGACGTCGACGAGCGTGCCCGCGATGATGCGGACCATGTTGTAGAGGAACCCGTCGCCCTCGATCTCGAGGCGGACCGTTCGTCCATCAGGGATCGAGGCGCTCTCGGCGTGCGCCTCTGCGACCGCCGCACCTTGTTCCCCATCGTCGATGGCGGGAGCGCCCCGGCGTTCCGTGAGCGGTGCGCTCACATCCAACACCCGACACCGGAATACCGTGCGCACGGTGGAGGTCCTCCCGTGCCCGGCCGCTGCGAACGACTCGAAATCGTGCGTGCCCTCGATCAGGCGCGCCGCACGGTCCATCGCCTCCACGTCGAGCGCGTGCCACATGTGCAGCACGTGCCGGCGCTCCCACAGCGGTCGGCACGCCGACTCGTAAAAGGTGTACGAGTAGCCCTTCCGTTTCGCGTGCGAGATGGGATCGAAGTCGTCGGGCGCGCGCTCGACACGCACGGCGAGCACGTCCTCGGGCAGGCGCGCGTTGATCGCGCGGAGCATCGGCTCGAGCCCCCGCTCGGGCGGCCACCCGCGCCCGCGCTGAGCGCCTTCGGAGCAACTGAACGCGGACACCTGCCCGCGGGCGTGCACGCCGGCGTCGGTCCGGCTCGCCCCCATCAGGACGACCGGCTCGCGCACCACCTCGCGCACCGCCCGCTCCACCACCGCCTGGACCGTCCGCAGCGCGACCCGCCCGGGCTCGCCGGGCTCCAGATCGGGGTCGATCAGCGCCTCCGGCACCCCCCGGCCGTCCACGGGCGCGCGCGGCTCCTGCTTCTGCCACCCGCAGAACCCGCCCCCCTCGTAGGCCAGCGTGAGCCGGTATCGAGCCACCGTCCGAGCCTAGCCGTCGGCTGTTTGCAGCATTGGATGCAATCCCGCGTCAGCAGCGGCGTTGGGCGGTAAGGCGACGGGAAGGCCGATCGCCTGTGTGTAGCCCAAGCTCGGTGACCGGCGCTTTCGCGGAGCGCAGGCGCCCGCGAACACGCCGAAGGCAAAAGGAAAGCACCCATGACCCGCACACTGACGCTCCTCACGAGTCTGGCGATCGCCCTCGGATTCGCCGCCCCTGTCCATGCCCAGGCCGATCCGGCCGACATCGCGGCACGCTGCGTCGCAGCGATCCAGGACACGATGGAACAGGCCGCCCGCGACATGCACGCCACCACGGATCGCACGACAGCGCGGATCCGCCAGCTCGATGCCGACGGCGCTTCGGACGAGCGGATCGTGGCCGCGGGCCGGGCGGGCGTGCAGGCGGTGACCGATACAGAGGTTGCCGCGGTCCGCGAGATCCGGCAGCTGCGGAACAACACGATCCAGGCGCTCAGGCGGTTGGATGCGCCCCGCCAGTTGATCGCCCGCGTCTCCGGCGCTGCCCGCGCGGGGGCGGGCAAGGTCGAGGATGCAGCGGAACGTGCCACGACTCAGATCCACACCGCCGTACGGGCGGCGATCCGATAGACCCGAAGCCCATCTCCACGCAGCGGGGCCCCACCGGCCCCGCTTGTTTTTTGAGGGCTACTTGAGCAAATCGCGTAGCGGCGAGAGAGTGGGCCCAAGTGCCCGCTCGCCCCGACCCCGATGCCGACCTGATCGACGCGCTCCGGCGGGGCGAGGGCGACGCGTGGGAGGAGATCGTCAGGCGGTATGCGCGGAAGGTCACCGGGCTTTGCATACGAACGGTCAACGACAGATCGCTCGCGGATGACCTCTCGCAGGAGGCGTTCCTCCGGGCCTTCCGCGCGATCGACCGATTCGACGGGCGAGCTGCCTTCGGCACATGGCTCTACCGGATCGCGATGAACCTCTGCCTCACCGAACTCCGCTCCCGCCGTCGGCGTGGTGACCTCCAAGGCGACCTCGCGTCAGGAGGACGTTCGGGCATGACGGGCCACGATCCCGGGGAACCAGCACCGGGCTTAGGCGTCGAAAGCGACGAGGCCAAGCGCGAGGTGCTGAGCGCGATGGCGGACCTTTCGGACGAACACCGGGCGATTCTGATCTTGCGAGACATCCGGGGGCTCGATTACGGGGCCATCGCCGAAGTGCTGGAGATCGCGCCGGGAACGGTCAAGAGCCGCCTGTTCAGGGCGAGGGCAGCGTTGCGGGAGATTCTGGGACACGATGAGCTCGATGCCTGACATCTTGACCCGGCTCCGGGCGATCGGCCTGTCGGAGGACGAGGCGCTGGAGCTCATCGAGACGCCAGACGAGCCTCGACTCCGGGCGATCGGGGCTCGGGATGCTTCGCTTGCGCGGGCGCTTCGGGCGATGGCGAGTGACCGCGTCTCACTCCGCGAACTCGCCGATCCGGTGGTCGCACCGGATCGACTCGCCTCGCTCGAACAGGCGGTCAGGGCCGAGGCTCCGATCGAGCCCCCACTCACCCTTGCTGACCTTCGCGTCGTGCGTCAGCCGCGGGTCGAGCGCGAGCTGCCGTGGGCGAGGATTGCGCGCGTCGGCGGACTGCTCGCTGCGGGCGTCGCCCTGGCGATCGTGCTCCCGGCGGCGATCCAGTGGGTAGGCACCCGCCCGCCCCGGACGATCACGATCACGCCGCACAACGCTCCGGGCGTGCGAACCCTCGCGACGGAAGAGAACTTGCCCGAGCCCGAGGCCGTATTCGCGACCGAGCACGCAGACGAGCCGATCACGATCACGGAGCACGAGCAGCGGCTCGCCGCGGCGCTCGAAGGCCCAGACTGGTTCCTTGATGCCGACCGAGCTGCGGAGCTGGCGCGTGCCGGTCGCCTCGCGATCCGCGTTCGGACGACCGCCCCCACCTTCACCCAAAGCCGCTTGGAGGGTCTGGCGGGTGACCGCGGGCTGCACTCCCCGGCTTGGCGTGTATTCGATGAGCCCGACGCCGCCACGGTCGCGAGGGCGCTCGACTCACTCGGCCCGGTGCCGCATGGCGACTGGACCGTCGATCCCGTGATTCTGGCAGCCGACGAGCCGCTGGTCGCTGCGGTCCCGGTCGCGATCGCACAACCGAGCCGCGATCCGGTGCGGGTCCTTCTGGCCGACGCGCGAGCGGACGGGCCGGCGGTCGCGTCCCTGCGAGCTGCGCTCTCGATCGGGCGGGCGGAGCGGGCGTATTTCGAGGTGCTGCCAGAGGCGGTGGAGATGCCCGAGGCCGGCGATCAATCGACGGTGCTGTGGTGGACCGAGCCTCTGGACCGGTGGGGCACGCCGCGGGTGTGGATACCGGTGTTCGTGGACGACGCGGGCGAATAACCGCCGCGCGGGCATGCCGAGCCGGCACGCACCTGCCATCGTGGCAACAGCCGACCCCCAGGACCCGCACCGACGCCCCTGAGACGCGATTCCTGGGCTTGGCACGCACGTTGCCTCCTCCGATGCCGAGGGCACAACCGCCCGAATCAGAACCGAAGGAGGACACGATGCTCACCCGAATCCAGCCCGATCCCCTTGCTGACATGTCGCGCGAGATGGAGCGGATGTTCCAGTCGATCGCGCCAGGCGTTCTGTCGTTTCGTCGTGCGGCCAACCGCGCGCTCGACGTGCCGCCCATGACCGTGTGGTCAGACGAACAGGCGTTCCACGTCGAGCTCGAGACGCCCGGATATGACCTGGATGATCTCGAGATCGCCGCGACGCACGACACCGTCACCATCTCGGGTGAGCGCTCGATCACCCGCCCCGAGGGCGCCAGCGAGCACTACACCGAGCGGACCAACCACAGCTTCGAGCGTTCATTCACGATCGGCGGCGAGGTCGATGCCGAGCGCATCGAGGCCGAGCTGCACAACGGCGTGCTCCATCTCACTCTCCCAAGGGCGCAGTCGTCGAAGACGCGGAAGGTCTCGATCCGCCCGTCGCTCGGAAATGGGCCGGGCGAGTCCGGCTGCTGCAAGAACTGATCACGAACAGGGCCTCCTGTTCTGTTTCTCCGCACCGCCCCGGGGCACAGCCTCGGGGCGGTGTTTTGTCGGAACTGGGCTCGTCGGATCAGGCGCCGTCGTCACCGGTCCAAAAACAACCGGTCGCCCTTTCGGGCGACCGGCGATTCGATCAGGTTGATCTCGTCAGATCAGAAGGCGAGCTGCATCTGCAGGCGCCAGGCGATCTGGGTGTCCTCGCCGGAGGGGAGGACGGAGGAGAACTGCGAGGGAGCGATGCCCTCGATGTCGGCGCCATCGACGCCGCCGCCAGCGACACCCGCGACGAGGCCGTTCTCGTCGGGCTCGTTGAGGAAGATCTGGATGTCGGTGGTGAACTTCGCGGCGTGCGACTCGGGGATGAAGTACCAGTTGCCACCGATGGTGACGGTGTGGAAGTCCTCATCGAGGCCGTCGCCGTAGAGGTCCTCATCCGGGAAGATCGCGTCCCAGCGGGCGAACAGCTCGAGCTTCTCCATCGGGAAGAAGCCACCCTGGATGATGACGCCCCAGTCGTGCCCGTCGTCGGCGGTGCCGCCGCTCGGGAGCATGAAGGCGGAATCGGGATCGATCCAGCGACCGACGACCGCGGCGAAGGCGTTCCAGCCGCTGCCCTCGAGGGAGACGTCAGCGGTCCACTGGATCAGGTCGTACTCGGGGGTCGGAGCCGCGGCACCGGCGACGAAGGCGGCGGTGTCGCCGTTGTGCTGCCAGTGAATACCGGCACCGGCGCGGGCGGCGAAGGGCGAGCCGCGGAACGACGTGAAGTCGTTGAACTGCTCCCAGTCACCCGCGAACTTGAAGTCCGCACGGCCGGTCAGGCCGATGTCGGCCTCAGCGGCCGAGTAGTACGGGGTGTTGGCGGTCTTGGCGCCATCGTCGACCGCGATCGTCCCGCCGAAGGCGTCGTTGCGGTACGACAGCGCGATGCCCTGCGTGTAGCCGGCGCTGAACGCCTCACCGGTCACCGAGCGATCGGCAGCCAGCTGGTAGTGGGAGTCAACGTAGAACTCTTCGAAGGTCGAGGGCACCTTGAACTGGCCCCAGCGGAGGCTGACGCCGTTGTCCCAGTCGTATTGGGCCCACGCGTCCTCGAGCTCGAAGTCGCCGTCGAAGCTCTCGTCGATGGTGTTGTCCGCGTCGGACTGGAACTCGCCGCGGATCTTGTAGGTGAGCTCCTCGGTAATCATGTTACCGGTGAAGTCCATGTAGAGCTTGTTCACTTCGAAGCCGTTGGCGAAGTCCTCGTCGTCATCGGAAACGAAGGACGAGCCATCGTCATCGTCACGGAAGTTGAACGTGTAGCGGAACTGGGAGACCCAGTTGATGTTGAGGCGGTAGTTGCCATCGCCAGACGCGATGTACGCCCCGTGGTCGTACCCGGCGCCGCCGGACTGGAGCAGGCTGGTGCGGGTCAGCGAATCAGCGCGCAGCTCGGCTGAGTACGCACGATCCTGATCGGTCTGGGCGGAAGCGGCCGCGGAGACACTCAAGGCCGCTCCAGCCACCAACTTCAGAGTCTTGGTCGTCATGGGTGGTGACTCCTCTTTTTCCCTCGAAACTCGGCGGCCCGCGACGAGCGGCAACCGCTTCCTAATGCTCTCTCTGCATGGACCGGACCCACGAGGCCCGACTCCATTATTGGCCCCGCATGGGACCGAAGCTAGCACTTACTCTCAAACCGTATTCACACTCCCGAGTGGAGTCCAGCACGCCTGGACCACCCGGGTTGCCGCTTCTATCGGCCCCGGGTCTTCAAGTTCGTTAGTATTTACTTGCTATCACGCGCCAGAAACCGCCTCACGAACGCTAACCGCTGTGGAGACAAGCGTTTACGAGAACCAGAAACCCCCAAAAAACCCCATCACAGTCCGTGAGGGCTTCTTCGCGCAATCCGAACAATTCTCGCAACGCCGTCTTCGACCGCCCCAGGTACCGTTTCCCGCCGCTCGAACACGCGCAGGAAACGACCCTTGACAAGCCCTGGTCCCCACATCCTGGTGGTCGAAGACGAACCGGCCTTGGCTGAGCTGCTCCGGTACAACCTGGAGGGCGCGGGGTACCGCGTGTCGCATGCCGGCGACGGACAGGCGGCCCTGACGAGCGTGAAGGCCGACGTCCCGGACCTGATTCTCCTCGACCTCATGCTGCCGGTGCTTTCCGGGGCGGAGGTCGCAGGACGGGTGCGGGCCCACCCGGACACCGCCGAGATCCCGATCATCATGGTGACCGCGAAGAGCGACGAGGTCGACGAACTCGTCGGGCTGACCGTGGGGGCGGATGACTACGTCACCAAGCCGTTCTCGATGCAGGTCTTGCTCGCACGGATTCAGGCGGTTCTGCGGCGTGGTCGGTCCGCGGAAGCGCCGAAGGGGAGCATCCGACGAGCCGGCCCGATCGAACTCGACCTGGACGGCCACCGCGTGCGTGTCGGCGGCGAAGCTGTGCGTCTGACGCTCACGGAGTTTCGGATGCTGTGCGCGATGGTGGAGGCGCAGGGGCGCGTGCTGTCGCGCCCGGCGCTCATGCAGCGGGCGATGGGTCAGGGCGTGCTCGTCACGCACCGCACCATCGACGTGCATGTCACCGCGCTGCGGCGGAAGCTCGGGGAGTGCGGCGGGATGATCCAGACCGTCCGCGGCGTGGGGTACCGCCTGATGCCCGATCCAGCGAGCGGCGAGTCGGACGAGCAATGATCTGCGGATGACGTCGGGACGTTCCAACTGGCCGAAGGCGCCACCTGGCGTGATTTCGCTCGCCTTGCTAGGCTTGGCGGCCACGGCTGCGGCATTGCTCGGCGGCGAGAGCCGGGCGATCGTCTTTGTGGTGTGGACTGGCGCCTTCGCGTGTGCTCTGCTGCTGGCGCGGCGCTGGACGGCAGAGGAGACCTCACACGAGGAACTCCGCGTCGCCCTCCGCGCGCTTGACGATGTGGCCGGCGCCGAGGGTGATCCGCGCCAGGCCGCGAGCGGGGTGCTCTCGAAGCTCGAGACCCTGGAGCGCGATCACGCGGCGCTGGGCGCACTCCTCGAGGCGCTGCCCGATCCCGTGCTACTGCTCAACGCGGAAGGGCGGATCCTGCGCCTGAACGCCTCGGCCGAGCGAGTGCTCGGGCCGACCGCTTCGGCCGGCGCAAGCTTCGATGACGCTTTGTCCGACGCCGGATCCGATCACACGCTCGCAGCCACCGAGATGCACGCGGAACGGTCCGCGACCATCCGACTGACGACGGACGGCGCGTATCGGAGTTATCAAATCAGCGTGCGGGATGTCGCGCTCGCGGCGAGTGAGAACGGACGGGTCGTGACGCTCAGCGACGTCACCGAGGCGGCGAGCACCTCGCAGTTCAAGGCCGACTTCGTGGCGAACGCGTCGCACGAGCTGCGCACGCCGATCGCGGCGATCCGAGCCGCGGCGGAGACACTTCGTGGGGTGGGACGGGACAACGCGGCGATTCGAGAGCGCGTGCTGACGATGGTGGAGCAGAATGCGCTCCGCCTTGAGGAGATGGTGCGCGACCTGCTCGATCTCTCCCGCCTGGAGTCACCGATCGGCAAGCCCGTGATCGGGCGTTTCAAAGCGGCGCAACTCGAGGCGGTGCTTCGTCCGATGTTCGAGCCGCTGTGCGAGAAGCGCGGACTGGAGCTCGAGTTTACGATCGGCGAGGAAGTCGATGAGCTGCTGACGGATCAGCGCCTGGTGCAGCTCGTGCTCCGCAACCTGATCGACAACGCGGTGAAGTTCGCGTTCCCGGATACCAAGGTG
>JAUIFD010000140.1 GCA_030429485.1 Phycisphaerae bacterium
GGTGGGGCAGTCATCGCCGCTGCTTAGGGCGGCTATGGCGAGGGGTGGGTCGGCTATGGCGAGGGGTGGGGCGGCTATGGCGAGGGTGGGGCGGCTATGCGGCGACCGTTGCAACGCCGTGCGCTGCTTTCGAGAGACTCACGCCACTTCCCGAGCCAGCCGCATCGCGCCGGCGCCTTCGCTCAACCCGTCCACGCCAAACTGCACCGTCACCCGCGCGCTGGCGTCGCCGGCGTACGAGCCGCGCTTGGGGATGATCATGTAGGTGGCGCTGTGTGCCCCGCGCGGGAGGGTGCGGTCGGTGAACGACCGGCCCGGGGCGTCGCCGATGATCTCGGGCGCCAGTGCGCCCCCGATCTCTCGCACCACCACGAAGTACGCCCCCGTCGAGGGCTTGGCGTGGCGCGCGCTCCAGCGCAGCGTGACCGAACCGTCGGGGTTGAGTACAGGCCGAGCGAGCACGGGCTTGCCCGGAGCGCCGAGCGGCGCGCGCTGCGTGGCGGGGGTGGGGGGGTTGATCTGCGCGCTGGCGTAAATGTTGGGATCGTTCTTATGTTCGGCGTGCGCCTTGATGACGGCGACCATGCCCGCGCCCTTCTCGCGAAGGGCTCGCGCCGCGATGTTGGCGGCTTCCGTCGCGGCCTTGGCCTGGGCACGCAGACGCTCGGCCTCGTCGTGTGCCGCGCGGGCCGCCTCGGTCAGCGCCGTCAGCTGCGTGACGTCGAGCGGCCGCAGCCCGATCGCCGCGGGGGCCTCGCCCCACACCGGCAGCCGCGTCTCGAAGAACTCGAGCGTGCCGAGCTTGGTTCGCGGGAGCACGGGTGCCATGGCCGGGAGCGGGTATCGGCAGTTCGGGCCCGGGTCTGAAGGAGAGGCTCACCGCGCGGAAGCGAAGTGTCGGTGCATCCGCTCGCTGTGTCGCCCTCTGCCCCGCCCGCAGCGACGCCGCGGGCCGGAAGGCCGACGCCCACGGTGATCGATACGACGATCCGCCCCCGCGCATCGACGCACAGCCCCGAAAGATCGACGCACAGGCCCCGTGCGGCGAGCTGCAGGACCCGCCGCGGACGGCTCAACGCCAGTCAAGGCCGCCCAGACGCCTTTCCCGGTCCAGAAACGTGGTGACTCCAGCGGATGCCGAGCGCCGGATGCCGGGTGCCGTCTCCTCCACCGCAGAGGGCCGCCCCACCCCCCCGATGCGGAGCAGGGCGCCGCGGAGGGGGGATGAGGACAGGCCGCCGAAGGGTGCCTTGGCCGCCGCTCTGGGCGGCTATGCCGGGGGGTGGGGCGGATGGCCGCGACCCATGCGAGCCCCTCGCGCCAGCGAAGGGAGTTTGACGCCCGGCAAGGCCCATCTCACCGCGGAGGGCCGCAGAGGGCCGCGGAGGTGCTGTCGCCGGGCTCGCGCTAGGCCGGCCCGACCGTGCTGTCCGACACTGTGTCCGGGACGAACTAACCCCTGCCGACCAATGCGTCGTGATCCCAGCGGTCGGGGTTGCAGGTCGGGCAGGGCGAACGCGGTTGCTTCTCATCGACTCCCCGCATCTCCATCGCCCGGGTAAGGCCGATGGCGTCCGCAATCTCCGGACAGGACGGTCGGTGGTAGACGTCGTCGTTCGGCGACATGGCGTACAGCAGGTCGGTGCTGCGGACGTCGATCGCGATCGCCGCGGCACGATCCTGAATTCCGATCGCGGGCGGGCACTCGAGTCGCACGACGACGCGCAGGTCGTCGAGCGGCGGCAGATCGTCTCCCTCTTCCGACTGTGACCGCTCGATCGCGTTTGCCAGAACCTCCGGCGCGGTGTCAACGAAGCTCACGCGGGGTGTCGGTGCCGATTCGGACACTCGTCCGAAGAACCGGCGCGCGTCGGCGACGATGATCGAGGTCGCGTCGACGAAGGGCGCCCTCGTCACATGGAGCCCCTCCCACTCCCCGCAATAGGCGTCGCCGCGCCCGCGATAGCCCTCTACGCGGAACAGCGGCTGCCGATACAGCGCGCCTGCGAATCGGTCCTGGCTCGGCAGAATCATGAGGTTCGGGGTGAAATTGCGCTCTTTCAGCACGCGAACGGCGTTGCCGATCAGATGACGTAGGTCGCCCGTGGCATCATTCACCTTGCCGGGCGCCAAGACCGAGCTGGCCGCGGCGACTAGCCGGACATCAGCTTGCTTCGCGCTCCGCTCGCCGAGCGGGCCCCCGGGCCCGCCAAGCCAGTTGTTGTTGGGCGTGAGCGGCTCCCTTTGTATCGAGACCGCACCCCGCGTTGGGATAGGGGATGCCGTGCCTGCCGCGCCGACGGCCCCGCCCATGTCTGAGATCAATGTCCTCCAGCTGTGGTGCTCGTCGAATGACCGGGCCGCGTCTTCGCGCGCCGCTGCACAAACGGCCTCGTCGAGATCGGCCTCGGCCACTGCCCTCAGCCGAGCCGCGTCTGCCGCTCGCCTCCGGCGGCCGAGCAGCCACATGATTGACCTCACTGCCCCGTCGCGCGCAGATCCGTCGAGGCCCGCCTTCGGCAGGGACGCGAGATCGCCGAGAAGGTCAACGACCTCGTCAGGCTTCCACTGGTAGTAGGAGGGCGCCTTCGGGAAGTAGTCGCGCAGCTCCCACTCGCTCGGTCGCGGCGCTTTGAGCATGGCGAGATAGAACCCGGCGGGGATCCAACTCCCAGCGCCGACGAACGTCCGGGCGACACCGACTCGCGAGTTGTCTGGACCATGCAGGTCCCACGCGAAGGCGCCCAGGCGTCGGTCCTCGTCCGTCTCGCCCCCGAGGCCGTCGCGATACAACTCCCAGATGCCCACGAGCTCGTGTTGGCCGGGAAGGGCCGCGACGGCTCTACCGATTGCGGCTTGGCAGGCCGGATGGGATCGTTCGTCGTGCTCG
The DNA here is from genome assembly GCA_030429485.1 of Phycisphaerae bacterium. Taxonomy (GTDB): domain Bacteria; phylum Planctomycetota; class Phycisphaerae; order Phycisphaerales; family UBA1924; genus JAUIFD01. The sequence continues at coordinate 2,891 of JAUIFD010000140.1, forward strand.
CGGAGCAGCCGAACCGCCCAACCGACGACGAGGATCAACGCATAGTGGTGGAGCGTGCCGGCACTCTTGGTGGTCGGTGCCCGCGGCTCAAACCTGAACCGCTCGGGCGGCGTGATGTCGTGGTCCACGAGCCGATGGACGAAGTTGTCGGCGTCCTTCTCGCGGCCGCGCTCCATGGCGGCGCGGATCACCGCGAGGTTGAGCCGCAGGGCGACATCGAGAAACGGCGCCTCTTCCTCCTCCGACGCGGCGTGCTCCACTTCATCCTTGGCCCCGAACGCGCGCTCGCGACACCTGAACGGGGTGAGCTGATGGTGAAGCACCGCGTCGAATACCTCGCCCGCGAGCTTCGCGAGTGGCTCCGACTCCGCGCCGAGTGAGTAGGCGCTTGCGAGCACGTCGCCGAGGCGCGCGTACGCGTGCAGGCGCTTTGCTTGGAGCGCGCGGTAGAGGCACTTGCTCACGCCATGGACGAACGCTGCGTAGGCCTCCGCGTCACCTGTCGCGACGACCGTGCGCAGGGGCTTGTACAGATCGATGCCGATCGCGCGATTGAATCGGTCGGACCAGGCGTCGCCGCTCTCGGGGAATGCGCCCGCCGTCGCCACGTCGTACCAGTCGTCGTAGATGTCCGAAAGTTCGTCAAACGCCTGCTCAATCCGCGGCCCGTTCCGCGCCCGCGCGTGATCGAGCAGGGCGACCTCAAGTCGCTGGAAGAGGGTCTGGACGGTCGGCCACGGTGTGGCGGTGTCACCTCGCGAGAGCGCAAGCCGCCTCACTGCCCCCTCGATCGAGCGCTTGAGGCGCTCGGGCACCTCAAAGGCATTGGCCTCGCCGCTGTCGTCGCTTGCCGGGGTACTCGCGACCGTGGTCCGAGACAACGGCGGATCCTGCTGGCGCAAGACGAGCATGGCGTGCGGTCCCAGTCGCCCGCCCGGTCCGACGGTGACCTCCGCGATGAGCCCAACGGGCATGGCCAGGTCGCGCACCGCCGCACCGATCTGCCGGAGCGCCATCAGGTCGATGTCCCGTATCTCCCCGGCACCACCGAGTGGAAACTCAAGCCGCGGCCCACGCCGTTGGAGCAACCCGCGGTACCACGCGGTCGGTTCGAACTGGACCCCGCAACCCTCTAGCTGCTCTTCGTAGCGGGTGGCCATCAGCTCCTTGTGGTCTTCGTGCACCGCGATCGCGCGCAGCGCCGAGCGTACGACCGGACGGACGCTCTCCCAATCCGATGACGCCGTCACCAGCGTCGCAAAGCGGAGAACGACGTATAAGCAGAACGGCAGCGTAGCGACGTGGATGTAGAGCGCGACGCGCACGGTACCCGCAGGCACGACGGGCGCCAGCGCCAGCATGAGCCCGTCGGCCGCGACGATCCCGGAGGCGACGCCCAGCAGCAGAAACACATGATGCTTCGCCACGAAGAACGGAAAGAACTTGAGTCGCCCTTCGTCCTGTCGCGGGGTCAGCACAAACGCCAACGCGGTGACCAGCATCGCCACGACCGTGCCCACGACGGCTGTCAACACGCCTAACGCGACGAACCCCGTGTCGCCACCGGGCGATGCACCGGTCAGCAAGGGCGCTGTCGGGTAGAGCAGAACGATCGCCAAGATCGCGGCGCACGTCAGCCCGGCGGCGCGCAGGACGTGCGGCAACGACTGCCAATCCCAGGTGGAATCGATGATGCGACGAACCGCCGATCGGCGCGAGCGCCCGCCGGCGTTGTCCAGCCGCCGCTTGCTCGCCACGGTCGACGACAGCAGCCGGGCTCCGTAGGGGGTTCGGGAGACCGCAGTACGGTCGATGAACCCCATGCCGCGCCAGCGACACCAGCGCGTAAGCCGGTCCACCCACTCCGGAGTCGCCTTGGTCGGCGACTGCCCGGCGGAGGAGTGGTTTTTGGGGCCGCCGTTCTCGCCGTACTCTGTCGTTTCACTCATCGCCGCCCGGATTGTAGGAAAGCGTCCGGCCCAAACAAAGTCCGCTTGCCGCGGAAGAGGAATCTGCCCCTCCGCGGCCCTCTGCGGCCTCCGCGTTGAGATTCCCGCCTCCCTGTACACCCTCGCGCTTCAGCCACCCCCCAAACCCGCCGATACCCGAGCCGGCTCGGTCCGCGCCAGGGGGGCGCGCGTCTCCCGGGGGGCCGGGCCTTCACCGTCGTCACGCGCCAGCGTGCCGACACCCGCACAAAGGAATACCGCCATGGCGAACGTCCTCCCGGACTCCAGGCTCGACACCATCCAGTGGTTCGAGGCCCGCATCGCCGACTGGACCGCCAACGCCGTCGCCATCGGCCTCACCGGCGAGCAGGTCACCTCACTCGCCGCACTCGTCACCGCAGCCCGCGCTTCTTACGACGCCTCGCAGGCCGCCCGCGCCGCCTCCAAGGCTTCCACCACCACCTTCTACAACGACACCGACGCCATGCGCGACCTCGGCGCCGACTACATCAAGACCATCAAGGCCTTCGCCGCCACCTCGAACAACCCCAACGTCTACGCCCTCGCCCAGGTGCCCATGCCCGCCGACCCCTCGCCCCTCGGCCCTCCCGGCCAGCCCACCGACGTCTCCATCTCCCTCACCTCCGCGGGCTACCTCTCCCTCAAGTGGAAGGCCGACAACGCCGCACCCTCCTCGGGCGCTTACTTCGTCGTGCAGCGCAAGCTCGCTTCCGAGACCTCGTTCACCACCGTCGGCGACTCGGGCGAGAAGAGCTTCGTCGACGAGACCGTGCCCTTCGGCGCGACCTCCGCCGCCTACATCATCACCCCCCGCCGCGGTAGCCAGACCGGACCCGCCTCGAACCAGGTCACCGTGCAGTTCGGCGTCGGCGGCGCGGGCTCGAGCGCGACCCTCGCCATCGCCGCATAAGACGCCCGCCTCTTGGTACGCCGCCCCGATTCGGGAGGGGCGCGGAGCAACCAAGATCGGATGGAAGGAAACGACGCCCGGGTCAGGCCCGGGCGTCTTCATTAGTTTACTTTGCGATCGAAGCAGCGCCGCACACGCGCCGCCCCGCCGGCTCACGGCGTCTCGTCGACCTCGATGTCGTCACACACCACGCGAAAGCCCACCCAGGACGCGTCCGCCAGCCACCACCGGCTCTTCGGGATCTGCGGATCACTCGAGTTCCACGTGCCGTCCTGCTTCAACTGCTCGCTCGCGCGCAACTGCTCGCGCTCATCGAGGAACGAGCCCCCCTTCGCGACGTGCGACTCCGAACCGTCCGCGCCCTTGACCGTCACCCACTCCGCGATGTTGCCGTGCATGTCGAACAGGCCCCACGGGTTCGCCGCGCGCTTCGCCACGGGGTGCGTCGTCCAGTCGGCGTTGTCGGCGTACCACGCCGAGCCCTTGGGCGAGTCCGCGTCACCGATGCCGAACCCGTCCTCGTCGTCCAGGTCGCCCGCCAGGCACGCCCACATCCACTCCTTCTCCGTCGGCAGGCGGTAGGTGTGCCCCGTCTTCTCCGAGAGCCACTTGCAGTACATCTCCGCCGCGTGCACCGTCTGCCCCATCGACGGGTACCCCGCGTGCCCAAACCCCCGGTCTGGCGGCACATAGGGCTTGCTCGGGCGCGACTCGGCCTCCGCGTTCGGATCGCCGCCCGGCAGGTCGAGGCGGTAGACGAACGGGTCGTAGTGATCCCACGTCGTCTCCGTCTGCGCGATCCAGAACGGCTTGATCCCCAGCGCCTCGTCGCCCTCGATCTTCACCATCTTGAGCGGCACGGTCGTCGCCGGCACCGTCTCGAGGTACACCTCAGGCTCGGCAGCCGGTGCCGCGGCATCCTGCGCCGACGCCGCGCCCGCACCGGTTAGCATGCAGGCGATGGTGAGCCTCATCCGTGAGTTGTCTACGCGCATGCTCCTCCTCCTCGCGGTTGGAGTGGGGGTGATCGCTCTCTCGGGCACGCACGCGGACGCCCAGCCCGAACGCGTCGAGTCTACGCGCATCGCCATGGGGTCGGCCTTCCGCATCATCGTCGAAGTCGGTGGCGACGAGACGACCCCCGATCCCGAGCACGCCGATCTCGACGCCGGGCGGGCTCTCGCCCGGCACGCCATCACCGAAGCGCTCGACCGCATCGACGCACTCGAGGAAGCCCTCTCCGACTATCGACCACGCTCCGAAGCGATGCGACTCGTCACGGCGCCCGCCGGTCAGCCGGTCGAGATCAGCCAGGATCTCGCCCTCGCCCTGGCGCTCGCCGACGCCATGCACCGAGAGACCGGTGGCGCGTTCGATGTCACCGTGGGCCCCGTGACGCACCTCTGGCGAGAAGCGTGGAAGACCGGCGCCGCGCCCGACGCCCACCTTCTTGATGCGGCGCGCGACGCCGTCGGCATGCAACTCGTCAAGCTCGACCCCGCCAGCAACCGCGTGACGCTCCAACGCTCGGGCATGATCCTCGACTTCGGCGGCATCGGCAAAGGGCTCGCAGCCGACCTCGCCGGCTTCACCTTGCGAGGCCACGGATTCACGCGCTTCCTCATCGACGCCGGCGGCGACCTGCTCGCCGGCGATCCGCCACTGGGCAAAGACGGATGGCGGGTCCGCGTTGGCGCGACCGAGCGCGGCTGGACGCGCGTCATCGAACTCGCCAACGCCGCAGTCGCCACCTCAGGCGACATCTACCGCTTCGTCGAGATCGACGGCGTCCGCTACTCACACATCATCGACCCACGCACCGGCACGCCCGTCACCACGCCTCGCATCGTCTCCGTCGTCGCGCCCAACGGCGCGGTCTCGGATGCGCTCGCGTCAGCCGTGAGCGTGCTCGGGCCCGAGCAAGGCCTCGCGATGCTCGCGCCGATCGCGAACGTCGAGGGCGCCGTGGTCGAAGCCGGCGCCGACGGCACACCCGTCGTCTCGATGAGCGACAACTTCCCGCCCGAAGCGCCGCGCCTCCCGGGATACTCCATCCCGATCCTCGACCTCGCCCACGACACCGCGCGACAGACGGTCGTCGACCGCGAGCCCGGGCAGTACCTCGGGCATCCGAGCACCGTGCTGCTCGACGACGGACGCACGATCGTCGCGGTCTATCCGAAAGGACACGGGCGCGGCGCGATCGTCATGAAGCGATCCGACGACGGCGGGCGCACCTGGAGCGAGCGCCTGCCCACGCCGGAGAACTGGGCGACCAGCCTCGAAACACCCACCATCCACCTCGTCGACGACCCCGATGCCGGCAGGCGGCGCCTCCTGCTCTTCTCAGGCCTCTGCCCGATCCGCACGGCGTCGAGCGATGATCTTGGACGCACATGGACCGAGCTCCAGCCCATCGGCGACTACGGCGGCATCGTCGCCATGGGCTCGCTCTACCAACGCCCCGACGGCACACTCCTCGCGTGGTTTCACGACGACGGACGCTTCATCCGCAAGGGCGGCGAACGCACCGGCGTGTTCACGCTCTACCAGATCGAATCGCCCGACGCCGGTCGGCACTGGTCGGAGCCCCGGCCGCTCTGGTCGGGCTCGGAGATCCACCTCTGCGAGCCCGGGCTCGTCGTCTCGCCCGATGGCGAGACCCTCGCCCTGTTGCTCCGCGAAAGCGCCCGCAAACGCAACTCCCACGTCATCTTCTCCCACGACCAGGGACGCACGTGGACCGATCCCGCCGAACTGCCCGCCGCCCTCACCGGCGACCGTCACACCGCGGTCTACGCGCCCGATGGGCGCCTGTTCATCTCCTTCCGTGACACCACGCGGGTGAGCCAGACGCAGGGCGATTGGGTCGCCTGGGTCGGCACGTGGGAGGACATCGCGCAGCGCCGCGACGGGCAGTACCGCGTGCGCCTCATGGACAACCGCCACAAGTGGGACTGCGCCTATCCCGGCGTGGTCGTTCTGCCCGACGGCACGATCGTCACGACCACCTACGGGCATTGGATTGAGGGCGAAGAACCGTACATCGTCTCGGTACGGCTTACACTCGACGAACTCGACCGACTCGCGGAGGAGGAGCACCATGGCGAATGAAGGACTGACGCGGCGCGAAGCGATCGGAGCCGTCGGCGCGGGCGTGATCGCGGCCGGCGCCGTCGGCGCGGCGAGCGCCGCCGCGCCCGAGAAGGGACGCACGAGCATGGAACGCAAACCGTGGTTTCGCATCTCGCTCGCGCAGTGGTCGCTGCACCGCGGCATCAACGCGAAGAGCATGAACTCCATGGACTTCGCCACCTGCGCGCGAGGGCTCGGCATCGACGGCATCGAGTACGTCTCCACCTTCCTCAAGGACTACGTCCACGACCCCAAGGCCCTCGACGAGCTCAACCGCCGCGCCGACGACGCCGGCGTCAAGCAGCTGCTCATCATGGTCGATGGCGAGGGCGCACTGGGCGATGCCGACGAGGCGAAGCGCGCGCAGGCCGTCGAGAATCACAAGAAGTGGCTCGAAGCCGCCAAGCACTTCGGGTGTCACTCGATCCGCGTCAACGCGCAGTCGGGCGGCTCGCGCGAGGAGCAGGAGCGTCGCGCAGCCGACGGCCTGCGCCGTCTGACCGAGAACGCCGAGCCGTACGGGCTCAACGTGATCGTCGAAAACCACGGCGGGCTCTCGTCCGACGGCTCGTGGCTCTCCGCGGTGATGCGCCGCGTGGACCACCCACGCTGCGGCACGCTGCCCGACTTCGGGAACTTCTGCCTCGACTGGGGGCGAAAGGACGACCCCGACGCCTGGTACGACCGGTACAAGGGCACCGCGGAGTTGATGCCGTTCGCCAAGGCGGTCAGCGCCAAGAGCTACGAGTTCGACGCCGACGGCAACGAGGTCCGGACCGACTACGCACGCATGCTCCGCATCGTGAAGGACGCCGGATACACCGGATGGATCGGCGTCGAATACGAGGGCGACCAGTTCAGCGAGTTCGAGGGCATCCGCAAGACGAAGGTGCTGCTTGAGCGTGCGAGCAGCGAACTGGGGTAGGCCCTTCGTCCCCATTTCCGTGCGATGACGTCACGTGGGCGCCCGCGGCATGACGGGCTGCGGAACGCACATTCCATTCGGACCAAAACGAAAGCCCCCGGCTCGCGCCAGGGGCTCATGGATCAAGCTTCGCAAAGGCCTACTTCGTCGGGTCCGGACGAGTCGGCGTCATGCGATCCACGTCGATCGCGCCCGTGTTCACCGGCGCCGCGTAGCTCGCGCCACCCGAATCCGTCCCTTCGAGCAGGTAGATCTCAACCCGACGGTTCTGCGTCGTGCCTTGCCCGACGTTGTTGGTCACCGCCGGGCGATACTCACCCCATCCCGCCGCCTGCACCTTCGTCGGCGGCACGCCCATCGACGT
>JAUIFD010000141.1 GCA_030429485.1 Phycisphaerae bacterium
GCGTGCGGCTTCTTCGAAAACCACACCAAGATCCACCGCTTCGTGCAGTGCCTGCACGAGGTCGGGCTCGACTACCTCGAACTCGGGCAGCCCTCCACCCAACTCTCCGGCGGCGAGGCCCAGCGCGTCAAGCTCGCGACCGAACTCGGCAAGGGCGTGCGCCACGACGGCACGGGCACCGGCGAACGCACGCTCTACATCCTGGATGAGCCGACGACCGGGCTGCACTTCGAGGACATCCGCAAGCTCGTGGAGGTGCTCGACCGCCTCGTCGACGCGGGCAACACGCTCGTCGTCATCGAGCACAACCTCGACGTCATCAAGTGCGCGGACTGGCTCATCGACCTCGGGCCGGAGGGCGGCGACCTGGGCGGACAGATCGTCGCCCAAGGCACGCCGGAGGACGTGGCGAAGGTGGCGGGGAGCCATACGGGGCGGTACTTGAAGGGGTTGCTCAGCTGGTAGACTGCGATATGTCGCTGCAAGACCTGCCATTGGTGCGTGATCGGGCACCTCGCCTCATCTGCCGCGGACTCCCGAGCCGTACTGGCGCGTTCACCGTGCCTGTCACGCACACGCTTGCCGACGCGCCGACACCGGACGAATTCGCTCAACTCGAAACGACACTCGGCGCCTTGGCACCGGGTCACGACCTTGTTGAGTTCTACCGAAGATACAACGGTGCTCGCCTCTTTGTCGGACCGGAGACACCGACCATGGCCGAGCACGCCGCGCAGTACGCGTGCGGCTCGATCTACCTTGCGGCGATCAACGAGTGGGGACCGATGCGAGCCGAACTCGAAGACTGGTTTTTCGACGGTCCAGTTGCCGAGTTTGCGGAGTGCGACTTCGGCTGGGATGACATCGTCCCGTTCGCCCGACGCAACTGGTCACCCGATCAGTGGTTCGTCATCATCAACGGCCCGCAGAAGGGGAAGATCGGCTTCTATGGGCACGACGGAGAGGGGCTTGAGTCGCCCCTGTTCGATGATCTGCGCGCCCTTCTCGCCTGGCTGCGCGAAGAACCACCAGAGGCATTCGGCGGCGTCATCCGCTTCACCCCGGACTGTGCCATCGAGACCGTTCCCAGCGGGATCGCCGAGCTGTATCCCGAGTCCTACATGTGCGACTCCTGATCCCCCAAGTCGTCCTGACGGTGTGGTTCGGCCTGCTCGCCGTGTGGGTGGTGGTGAGCATCCGGAGCACGCGCCGGGCGTGGCGTGAAGACGCGATGAAGGTGCGCCCATGCGCGACCTGCGGGTACGACATGGGTGAGTTCGAGCGGTGCCCTGAGTGCGGGTGGCCGCAGGGCGATGGCCCCATTCGCGAGGCCCGTCACCTCGCGACGCACCCGTTTGACCCTTCGCCGGTATCGTCGGGCGATGCTGCGGATGAAGCGTGACAACCCGCGCCGGTGGTTTGGGCACCCGGCGGTGATCGCAGCGCTCGCCGCGTATCTGGTGTGGGACTTTCTTTCAATCAACTATTACTGGCATGCTCGCTCGACCGTCGTCAGCACGCTCCGCCCGCATGTCGGTCTAGCGCAGATGGGCGTGTTCATCGGGGTCCTCGCGCGCACACCGGAGGGCTTGGCCTTCCTGGCCTCCGTGGACGATGGGATGATCCAGATCCAGGAGAATGCCGATCCGCTCTACGAGGTGGAGGTCACCTTCAACGAACTACCCATAGGACGGTCGGAGCCCAATCGGAGCGGTTTCATGCGTACAGGGTTCTACCACCTCACCCGTGCGACTACCGCGATGTTCATTCGAGACCCGCGCGGGCTGCTTTCTGAGCGCGAGCGTGGACAGGCCACCTGCGTCTTCCGTGGGGCAATGGCAGCCACGATCCTCGGGAAGGACTACGCTCACCAACTCGCCCTGCTCGAGGGCGCCGAGCCCGAGCGAGTCGGCGATGGGTGGCGGATTGGTGCACGAGAAGAGAGGATCATCTGGTCCGGCTATGCGCGCAATGCCGTTGTCCTCGGCGCGCTCGCGTGGATCGTGATCGGGTTCTCTCGTGGTGGGACAGCAACCTGGACGCGTGACGGTGTGCGTGCGCTCGTCCGGCGCATTCGGCGTGAGAGGCCGTACGGCGTGTGCCGTGCGTGTGGGTATCAAGTCGGTGACCTGGCACGGTGTCCGGAGTGCGGTACAGCGAACTCGGAACATGTCGCGAGTGCGGACGAACCGGAGAGGCGATGAGAGCGCCCCGTCGAGCACGCTGGTTTGGCCATCCCGTGATCGTGGCGGGAATGGCGCTCTTTGTTTGCGGCGACCTGCTCGTGCTTGGGTCGCAACGCGACGTCAGCACGCCGGTCGCCGATGCCGTGTGGGGTCTGCTGCCGCACCCCTATGGGTGCCGGTTCATCCCGAGCCTCCCGGGCGAGATGTACCAGGCTCCGGACGGCTCGCTGCACTACGTGATGCAGGTGGATGCGGAGCCCGAACCGGTACCGGCGTCATGGAGCGAGCGGTACGTGCGATTCTCAATGCCCCCCGCGGTCAGCCATGGGTGGTTCCATCCGACGAGGTGCGAGACCCGGGTGCTCGTGCATGGGGACCCACCGCTCACCGCGACGACCGCGCGAGGCGCCGCCGACGCCCTGCTCGCGATGGCGGAAGCCCTGCCTGAGGAAGACCGCACCTGGATGGCCAGCACGTTTGCAGAGGAACTCCTCGCGCTGCAGGATCCGACGCCAACCTCGTCGACCGGGCTATTCGCGTTCACCCACTCTCGACCAGTGCCAACCGGGCATCTCCGAGACACGATCGCTCTGGCGGCACTCGCGTGGGTCGCAGCCGGCTTTGCGTTCGGCGGGACCCTCGGCACAGCGCGAACCTGGTGGCGCCCACTCGCAGCGCGTCAGCCCGGCATCTGCCCGGGATGCAAGTACGACATGCGCGGACTCGAGCGGTGTCCGGAGTGTGGGTGGACGGCCAAGCCCTACGCCAACACCGCAGCGCCGGAAAACGAGCCGTGACGGATCCCGCTTACCCCGGCGACATCCCGATACGCGTCAGCCCGCCCTCACGCTGGCGAATCGCCCACTGCGAGAGCGCCGCCGAGACGAGGATCAGCCACATCAGCGCCGCGCCGAGGTAGATCGCGCCGTAGGGGTCCGGGAAGAGCGTCATGCCACCCGCGACGATCGACGCGACCAGGAAGTAGGCGAAGACGCTCGCCGACCCGGTGCAGGAGAGCGTCGCGATCGCCACGACCACGCCCGCGGTGAGCACCGCGAACGTGAACGGAGCCTGCTCGGCCATTGTGCCCGGCATCCAGTCGAGCGGCAGGTCCCACGTCGCGAACGCGTGACGGCACGCGCCGACCCACGTCGGAAGCCAGAACCCCGCGGTCGTGCCGATCGCGCCGATCGCGATCGACGGCGGGAACATCAGACGCCGCGCGACCGCGTGCGAGCCGTAGAACGCCGCACCGAAGGCGAGCCCGAAGAACGCGTACGCCGCGATCGGCTCCTTGCCGGCGATCAGCGTCGTCGTGCCCAGGAGCGTGAACGCGATGAGCGTGAGCCACGTCATCCACACGGCCGCGCGACGCGCGTGCGGACCGTCGATGCGCTCCGAGAGCGGCACGCGCGCCTGCTGCTCTTCGTCCGCCTGCTGCATCCACGGCGAGCGGACCCGCCGCATCGCCCCCTGCAACTGGTCGCGCAGCGTGCTGGTGATCGACTCCTGCTCCTTCAAGCGAGCCGCGAGTTCCTGCTCGCGCTCCTTTGCCTCGGCACGCGCCTTCTCCAACTGCTCCTTCGCGAACTGCTCAACCCGCTGCACCCGCTCCTCAGCGTCCTTGCGCGACTGCTCGGCGAGCGCTTCGATCTCCTTGATCTTGCCCTGAAGCGACTTCCGGTCGGCTTCCGCACGCGCGAGCTGCTTCTTCCGCTTGGCTTCCTCCTGGCGCGTGAGCTTGTCGGCGGCCCGCTTGCCGAGCTCCGCCTCGCGCTTCTCCAACTCCGAAGCCTGCTTCATCAGATCCTTGCGGTCTGATTCCACCTGTGCGCGCAGGTCTTCGAGACGCTTGTGCTCGCTCTGGATGCTCTCGAGCCGGGTCTGCGCGCGCGCCTCGAAATCCGCAACTTCCTTGGTGCGTTTCCGGACTTCCGCTTCGAGCTTCGCCAGCGCTTCCTGACGACGCTGCGCCTGCGCGCCCGAGCGGGCGATCTGCTCGCCCTTGGCCTCCATGTCGTGGCGCATCGAATCAAGCTGCGAGTTGCGCTGCGCGAGCTCGGCCTTGGCGGCCTCGATCTTCGCGCGTTCGCTCGCCAGATCGGTTTCCGCCTGCACTTGGCGCGCATACGTCGCGCGCACCTCACGCAAGCGACTCTCGATCGTCGCGACGACCTCGGTCACCTGATCCTGCGGGGTGGGCGTAGTGGTCGGACCTTGAGCTTCGGACATGGCGGGCACCTCGGCTAGCGCCATCGGCTCCGCGCTACCGCTGATCCGCCCCAGCCCTACGGACGGCGACAAACTGCGGTGGACGCGCCGCGCGTGCCGATCGCACCGCGCCAGCCGCGTCCGAGAAGGGATCTAGGCGGTTGTGTCGGCGGCCCGCTCACGACGGCGCACCATCCGATCGACCTCCACGGCACCGTCCTTGAGCCGGACCATCCGCTCGCAACGGTCCGCAACCTGATCGTCGTGCGTGATCATCAGGATGGTCAGCCCGTTGAGATGCAGCTCCTCGAATGTCGTCAGGATCATCTCGCCCGTCGTTGAATCAAGGTTGCCCGTTGGCTCGTCGGCCATGAGGATGACCGGATCGGTCACCAGCGCCCGGGCGATGGCCGCACGCTGCTGCTGCCCGCCCGAAAGCTCCCGAGGACGGTGCCCCACTCGATCCGCCAACCCCACACGGTCGAGCGCCGCGATCGCGCGCTCGCGCCTGGTCTTGGTTGGGACGCGCTGGTAGAAAAGCGGCACCTCGACGTTCTGCTCGACAGTCAGCTGCGGAATCAGGTTGAACGCCTGGAACACAAAGCCGACCGTGCGCCCGCGAAACGCCGAGAGCTCCTCGTCGGAGAGCTCCTGCACGTCGCGACCATCGAGCTCGTACACGCCGCCGCTCGGGCGATCCAGACACCCGAGGATGTTCATGAGCGTGGACTTGCCCGATCCGGAGGAGCCCATGATCGCGACGTACTCGCCCCGCCTGATCTCGATGTCCACGCCGCGCAACGCCCGCACCATCACCGAGCCGTCGGGCTTGTAGTAGGTCTTCTCGACTCCACGCAGACACGCCACGGCGTTGCGATCGTGCGTGGTGGTCGGTGCCGGTGCGTCGTCGATGGTCGTCATGCTCGATCGTAGCGGACGTCAATCACGCCTTGGGTGGCGTCTCGGGCTTGCCCGGCTCGCCTTCGAGTTGGAGGCCCGCGAGCGCGGTCATCGGGTCCGGAGCAAACTGGAAGACCTTGTCGAGCCCCGTCACCATCAAGACCGACCACACCTCGTCGTTGACCGAGCACAGCCGGAGCAGCGAGCCCCCGTCCGCGACGAGCTTGCGCACCTTCAGCAGCTGCGCCAGATTGGAGCTGTTCACGTACGTGACGTTCGCGAAGTTCACCACGATGTGCGGCACCGGCTCCCCCGATTCAAGCCGCTCGAAGAGCGAGTTGAACTCCTCGCTCATCGCCGGCTCATCGGAGAGCTCGGTCAGGATAATGTTCTCGGACCACTGGCTGGGCACCATATGAGAATACCAGATGCGGAGCAGCAGGCTGCGTCAGCGCTCCTCTGCCTCGCTCTCCCCGCCTGAATCGGGCCCGGCGCCGCCCTCAAGCGCCTCCGCGGGCTCGTCCTCGGGCTCCACACGCCCTGCCGCGACCACCGCGTCGCCATCGCGGAGCCCCACCACCCGCACGCCCTGCGCCCCGCGCCCGTACTCGGAGATCGAGGCGGCCGGCGTCCGAACGAGTTGACCGCGACGCGTGATCAGCACCACGTCGTCGCCCTCTTCGACCCCCACCGCCGCGACGGAGCGCCCGTTGCGTGCATTGATCTTGATGTCCGCTCGCCCCTTGCCGCCGCGGCTCTGCGAACGCGCGGGGCCAGACTCCGGCTGCACGCGGTACTGATCCACCGGCGTGCGCTTGCCGTACCCATTCTCGGTGACCGTGAGCAGGCACAGGTTGCTCTCGATCGCGCCGGGGGCGGTGTCGTACGCATCGGGCTCGCCCTCGCGCTCGACCATCGGCACCCGCACCACACCGACCACCCGATTGCCCTCGCCGAGTTCGATGCCCTTCACCCCGGCAGCCGAACGCCCCATGTTGCGCACGTCCGTCTCGTTGAAGCGGATCGCCATGCCCTCGGCGGTCACGAGGATCAGATCGTCCGAGCCCGTCGTGAGCAAGACGTCGAGCAGCGCGTCGTCTTCCTTGAGCCCGACCGCGATGAGCCCCGAGCGGTTGACGCGGGCGTAGGCCTTGAGCGGCGTGCGCTTCACGATGCCGCCCTTGCTGACGAACGTCAGCGCGTGCGAGCCGGCTTCGAAGTCCTTCACGGCGAGGAACGCGCACGTGCGCTCGCCCTCGCGCAGGTCGATCAGGTTGACGATCGAGCGCCCCTTGCTCGTCCTGCTCTGCTCCGGAAGCTCGTAGACCTTGATCTTGAACACACGCCCCGAATCGGTGAAGCACAGCAGGTTGTCGTGCGTGCTCGCGACGAAGAGGTGCTGAATGAAGTCGTCGTCCTTCGATTCCGCAGCCCGGATGCCCTTACCACCGCGCCCCTGGGCCGCGTAGGTATCGAGCGGCACACGCTTGGCGTACCCCTGGTGCGAGATCGTGACCGCCATGTCCTCGACCTGGATCAAGGCCTCGATGTTGATATCGCCCTCGGCCTCTTCGATCTGCGTCAGGCGATTGCGCCCGTACCGCGCCTTCATCTCCTCCACGTCCTCGCGTATGATCTGCAACACGCGCTCTTGCTCGGCGAGGATCGCCTCGTAGTCCTCGATCTGCTCGACAAGCTCGCGGTAGTCGTTCGCGAGCTTCTCGATCTCGAGCCCCACGAGCTGGATCAGGCGCATCCCGCCGATCGCCTCGGCCTGCACACGCGTCAGCGGCACCCCGCCGCTCGCCTCGTACTTCGCGGCGTGCGTCATCAGGCGCTGCGGGATCAGCGGCGCAAACTTGTGGTCCGACGCGATGCGGAACCGCCGCGCCATCAACGCCTCGATCGCCTCATCGCGCGTGCGGCTCGCACGGATCAACGCGATCACCTCATCAATGTCACAGACCGCGTAGATCAGGCCTTCGAGCTTGTGCGCGCCCTTCTTCGCCTCGCGGAGCAGGTGGGCCGTGCGCCGCCGGATCACCTCGACGCGATGATCGATGTGGCAATCGATCAGGTCGCGCAGCCCGAGCGTGCGCGGCTGACGGTTCACCAGCGCGAGGTTGATGATGCTGAACGTCTGCTGGAGCGGCGTGAACTGATACAGCTGGTTCTCGACAACGCGCGCATCGGCGCCCTTCTTGAGCTCGACGACGATCCGCGTGCGTGCATTACGCCCGGATTCGTTGCGCACGTCCGAGACGTCCTTGATCCGCTCGTCCTTGATCGCCTCGACGATGCGCTCGACGACGGTGTTCTGGATGATCGCGTAGGGGATCGCGTCGATCACGATCTGCTCGCGATCGCCCTTGCCCATCTCCTCGACGCGGCAGACGCCGCGCACCGTCACCTTGCCGCGCCCTGTCGTGTACGCGTCGACGATGCCCGAGCGCCCGTGGATCACGCCGCCCGTGGGAAAGTCCGGCCCCTGCACGCCTCGCCGGACGATGTTGCCCTCTTCGTCCTTCTCATCCTGCATGAGCTCGAAGACGTTGATTTCCGGGTTATCGAGCACGCGCAGGATCGCGTCGAAGATCTCGGTCGGATTGTGCGGCGGGAGGCTCGTCGCCATGCCGACCGCGATCCCCATCCCTCCGTTGATGAGCAGGTTGGGAAACTTCGCCGGGAGGACGAGCGGCTCCATGAGTCGGTCGTCGTAGTTAGGCTGAAAGTCGACCGTGCCGAGCTTGAGGTCGGCGAGCAAGTCCATCGCGGCGTGCGTCATGCGCGCCTCGGTGTACCGCTGGGCCGCGGGCGGGTCGCCATCGATCGAGCCGAAGTTGCCCTGCGGGTCGATCATCGCGACCGACATCTTCCAGTTCTGCCCCATGCCGACGAGCGTGGGATAGATGACCTGGTCGCCGTGCGGGTGGTAGTTACCCGAGGTATCGCCCGTGATCTTCGCGCACTTGATGTGCTTGCGTCCGGGGCGGAGGTTGAGGTCGTTCATCGCGACGAGGATGCGCCGCTGCGAGGGCTTGAGCCCGTCGCGGACGTCGGGCAGCGCCCGGTCCATGATCGTGCTCATGGCGTAGGTGAGGTACGAGTCCTTGAGCTCGTCCTCGATCTGAAGATCGATGATGCGCTCCGCGACGGGGGCTTCGTCGGGCGTGTCCCCGGCGGGGTTCGTGGGAGGGGTCTGATCACTCATACGGAGATCGCACTCGGGGCGCCCGGCAGCGCGGGCGCGAGGGTCGGACGCACACTCCAACCGGGGTCAGTACGGCCGGCGCGGAGGGTCGAGCATGCTAGGTTTCGACCCTCAAGAAGGCGAGTCGCGGCGGCGCCTCCGGCGGCGCCCGCAAGGCCCTTCCTACGGGGCTTCGCCCGCCATGGCGCCGAGCGATTCGAGCGTCTCCACCGCCGCGAGCAGCGTCATCGCGGCCGCTTCGGGCGACATCGTCTGCTCCCAAGGCGTGGCCCGGACGCCACCGAACGCGAGTTCCCGGTCCGCCCACATGTGCGACTCCTCGACTCCCGCCGCCAGTTGATCGAGGAACGCCAACCCCGACAGAACCGCGAGCAACTCGTGGGAGCGCTCGTCGGCCAAGGTCAGATCGGGGTCGCGCATCGCCGCCGCCCCAAACGTCAGCAGCCCCGCGCACGACGCGCCCGGCACAATCGTCGGCCCCTGCATGATCGCGCCGACGAAGTCCTCGTCACCGCCCGCGCCGTCCTCAAGTGTGATCTGCCGCTCCCACACCTCCGCGCGCACCGCCCGCATCGCTGTCGCGGATGGCAAGCGGTCCCTGTGAAGTTCGCGATCCGCGTAGTACGCCCACGGCAGAATCCCCCCGAGCCCACTCGGACCCGCCGCCGTCAGCACCGAGCGCAGTCCTCGCTCAGGCCCCGCGGTATCAAGCCCCTGCTCTTGTGCCCAGTCGATCGCGCCCCACAGGTACACCGCCTCGTCCTGCGTGCCGCGCCACTCGGTCTCTGACGCGAACTTGGAGAGCGCGTCGAGCGCCTCGCCAGCCCTTGCGCGAAGCGCCGCGCCGGGCGAATCGGGCACGACGCCCTCCGTCGCGATCCACACCCATGCCGCCGCAGCGGGCTCATCCTCCAAACGCGAGAGGAACGCCTCGTCCGCGGCGAGGGTCGCCGCGAGGTAGTCGAACACGCGAGACGCCTCCGGAGCGCTCGACAGCACCCGACCCGCGCCCGCGGCGCGCCGGAGCGCAAGCAACGCCAGCGATTGTGTCTTGTCGCTCGCGACGCCCTCGCTCTCGCCCGTGAGCGGGTCGAGCGATCCGGGCACCATGCCGCCAGCCTTCGCGAGACGCACGCCAAAGTGCCGCACACACCCCGTCGCCAGGGCATGCGCGCCCTCTGGACCGATAGCGCCGCGCCTCGGGAGCGCCGATCCACGATGCAGCAGCACCGGAGGCACGCCGGGCGCCGGGCGCGCCACATGCTTCACGCGGAACCGGTAGTAACGCACGCCGTGCTCATCCGCGATCGTGCTCGGCGCCATCGCGCCCAACTCCGATTGCCCGACGAGGCTCACAGCAAGCGACGCCATGACCGCCCGGTAGGTCCGGCGAGTCTCGTAGAAGGTCGACGGAAACTCAAGGGCCCACCGGTCGCCGAGACGTGCCGCAACGCCCTCAAGCCCGCGAGAGAGGTGCTCGTCCGGAATGGCGACCTCGACCTTGCTCATCGGGACCATCGCCCCGGCGAGCTGCACGGACACCGTCGTGCGCGATGCGGTCTGCTCGCCCTGCGCACGCGAGACCGCGTCGCGTGAGACGCCCAGCGCGCGCTCGGCCTGCGTAATCGCCCGCGCCGCCGCAACCTCGAGGGCCCCGGCGCCCCGCCCGTGATCTGCC
>JAUIFD010000142.1 GCA_030429485.1 Phycisphaerae bacterium
TCCAAGGGCTACAAGCAACGCACCGGTCTCGCCCAGGCACTCATCCACGATCCGGAAGTCGTGATTCTCGACGAACCGACCTCCGGCCTCGATCCGCACCAGATTCTCGAGATTCGCGATCTGATCCTCGAACGCGTCGGGGCTTGACGCCGCCATCTGCCCGAAGATCGGCAGGTAGTAGGACTGGAAGCGCCCTTCGAAGTCCGAACGCGTGTCCGGCACGATGTGCTCGAGCGTGTCTTTCCAACCCGCGAGCCACTCGCGGTTGTACTTCTCGTCGGAGACGGCGCGCCGCCACGACAACTCCGCCACCCGGTAGTTGCCCTGTGCGACCGCCTCGCGCGCCGCCGCCGCGTGGTCCTCGCCGCTCTTGAAGAGCACAGCTCTGGCGACCCACGCGCCGCCGCCGACCATCACGATCAGCCCCGCGCTCAGGATGACAACGAACTTGACGTTGACTTTCGAAGCCATGGCGAACCCTGTTCAGCCCTCGTCGGGCGTTTGTCTGTCGATCTGGGACCAGTCCGGGACGCACTGCATCAGGTCTCCGAACATCTCATCGAGCAGCTCAGCCGCTCCCGCAACAAACTCCTCGGCGGAGTCGTAGTCAGAACTGGTGAACTGCACCTTCATGTAATAGGCGTACTCGTCCTCAAGATTGAACGCGAGCAGGCGCACACTCTCGGCCGAGGCCTTCCAACCACCATTGGCGACGAAGAAATAACCGGCATACAGCGGGCGGTCGCCCGGCCCGTTGAACTCCGACACCCGCAGCGCGAGCCCCTCAGGCTCCCGCGGCAGACGGACGAGTTGGTTGTTCGACGCCCGTGCCCGCAACAGCCCCGTGGTCGGGGGGAAGTCTGGAATCCAACGATCACGATCCAGCGGAAGCGGCATCGTCCGCGCGTCCCTTGACTGCTGCATGCCGCCGCCCACGAAACACCGCTCCGGCACGTGGGGCACCGTGTCGATCATGCCCGTGTAGTACGCCGCATGAAACTGCAGCGCGGGGCGCTGCTCCTTCTCGTTCGGCGTCTTGCGCACGTACAGACGCGTCAGGTAGTTCGATGTGCCGAGCGTCTCCTGCACCTCGGCCTCTTCGATGTGATCGGAGCCCACCTTCTCCCACGTCGGGAACTCCGCCGGGAGACTCGAGAGCATCCGCCCGCCCTCGGCGTAGATGGGTTTCTTCTGCAGCCGCAGACCAAACTCGCGCACCGCCGTCTGAAACACGACCGTCGCGCCACCCATCACGATCGCGCTGACGACCAGCGCTCCGGCGATCCCCACCGTCGCTCCCCGCCTCGCCAAACTCATGACGCGGCCTCCGCGTCGGGCGTGATCCGCTGCAGCGCCCAATGGACGCCCCAGAACACGCCGAGGGCGGGAATGAGCAGGAGCGTGCCGACGATCATGTGTGCATCGCCGGATGCGAGCTCCTTATCCACAAGCATCAACACGCCCAGCACCGCGACGCGCACGATGTTCATGAGCAAGGCGACCGGAATCGCCAAGAGCACCAGCGCCACGCGCTGCCACCACTGCTTGCTACACCAGAGCGCGACCCCTGTCCCCATCGCGAAGAACGCGATGAGCATCCGCATCCCGGAGCACGCTTCCGCGACGTTCATCGGCGCGACCAACTGCCCCATGTCGTCGAGGATGTGCAGCGTGTTGCCGTCGATGTCGACCGAATACCCGAACGGCGCAAACACGATCGAGAGCAACACCCACGCGCCCTTCGAAGCCAGAATCTGCAGCGGGAACGTCAGCTTGAGCATCACCGCTTCGGAAATCGTCACGGCGAATCCGAGGAACGCGATGGGCAGGAACGCGTGGCGTGCGATACCGGGGCCGAACGCGGTGAGCACGAGCCCGTACAGCGAGACGATCAGGCTGAACCCCTGCAGCATGTGATTCGGGATCTGCAGGACAAAGAAGACATACGCGACCATCCCAAACGCCACGAGCGCGGCGCCGGGGAGAAACACGCCAACGGTCTCTCGTGCGAGCTCACCACGAACACGCCAGAGCATGCACGCCGACCAGATCGGCACCACGTACGCGTGCCCCCAATCCGAGACATGCTTGGAACTGAACTGGTTCTGCTTGAGCAGCCAGTCGACCGCGAAGGCGATGAAGGCCAGCCCCGCCAGCACCGCCGCACCGGCGATCGCGGGGTGGCGCAGCGCCGTCCCGCCCGTCGGGGGCTCCGATGGCGAAGCGGGATGGGCGGCCAGGGTCGTCATACGGCGCGTTCCGGGAGCGCGGCTCTCCGAGTCGGTCTTACGAACTCCGGACGCGCGGGTTCGCGCCGGGAGCCCATCAGAAGCTGCGGTCGGTCGGCGGCGGGCCGAACACGTCGTTGCCGAAGTTCCGGTCGAGCAGGAATCCGAACCCGTACGTGAACCGGAACCCGTTGCGGACAACCGCGAGCGGGGTCGCCCAGAAGTTCGTACCGATGTTGATGTGGTCGTCCGGCTTGAGCAGGATGTCAGGCTGCGTGCCCTCGTAGATCGCACGCAGATCGAGCGTGATCGTCGCCTGCCGATCCGGACCCAGCTTGCGCGTGAGATCCGTGCGCGACGGGATGGCCGTCGGCCCGAGGCCCCCGCCCGCGGTGATCGCTCGCGTGAGGGTCAGCCCGCTCGCGGGGATCGTGATCACGCCCGGGCGGTTGATCTGCCCGGCGAGATACACAAGACCATCGCCAGACGTCGGAATGCGGATCATGTCGCCCGGACGGACGACGACGTTGTACCGAGCGTCGCCGTCGATCAGCGGTTCGACCGGCACACGGATGACGCGCTGCGTGACGATCGGCCCGTCATCGCTCGGCGAAGGCGAGTTGCCCGCGACCTGCACCCAACGTCCGTCGAGGAACACCCAGTTGCCGTTCGACGGGGCGGCATCCTGCCGCGTGCGCGGCGCGGGCCCGTCGACGAGGTCGATCGGCGGCGCCTGATCCTGGAACGAACCCATCACCACCGGGCTGCCGTCGGTCGCGTCATCCACCAGGTCCACGAAGTCGGCGCCCTGGGCGCTCGCAGGCGTGTTCGTCGACGACGTCGACGAAGCCGGCGGCTGCGTGCGTCCCGCGGCCTTATCCGTCAGCGGAATCTGGCGGATCACGTAGATGTACTGCGCCGTCTCCGCGAAGCCACCAGCCGTCGTGAGCGCCTCGAGCAGGCGGTAGTTCGCCTCCGGCACGAGATACGGCCCCGGGGCGGCGACCGCGCCGAATACCGTGAAGGTCTGCTGCCGTGCGGATGACACCGTCACCTGGATCAGCGCGTTTTGGCGCAGCGGGCGGGCGGCTTCTTCGAGTCGAAGGCGCGCCGCCTCCACCGTAAGCCCGTCGAGATACACCTGCCCGAGCTGCGGAATGTCGACGTAGCCGCGGGGGTCGATGAAGACCTGGTAGATCTCGCGCTGACCGGCGATCACGAGGTCATCGGCGGCAATGGTCAGCCCATCGCCCGGCCCGAGGGTGTACGCCTCGACCTGCGGCACCAAGTCCTCGGGCGCGGGATCGGTGTACTCCACGTACCCGTCGGAGAGGTCCTCAAGCGAACTGATCCGCTCGATGATCGGCGTCGACGTCGGGGTCGCTTCCCACCGCCCGATGACCGACGGATCGAGGTAGCTGTCCAGGCTGCATCCGCCAAGCCAAGCACACGCGGCCAGCCCCACCAGGGCCGCGGTGAGGCGACGGACAAGAGGGGCTCCGGAGTCGGTCACGGGAGGCTCCTTCGAAGACGAGCTTGCTCGGCGCGGCAAGG
This sequence comes from Phycisphaerae bacterium, assembly GCA_030429485.1. Classification (GTDB taxonomy): domain Bacteria; phylum Planctomycetota; class Phycisphaerae; order Phycisphaerales; family UBA1924; genus JAUIFD01. Next base: position 3,783 of record JAUIFD010000142.1, read on the forward strand.
CCAAACAGAAACCGCTGGGGCGGGAGATAAAGCTAGCACCCGCTTCCAGACTGTCAACGTATCGGACCGGCCCTGGGTTCGCCCTAAGCCGCATTCCCGATCCCACGCGATCTCTCTCGGCTTGGCGCAACGCTCACGGGAGCGCCGACCCGCCATCCATCCCGCCGGCGCACAAGCTGCGCCGATCGTCGGTGCGGCCGCGCCCGGTTGATCCCTACCCTCTAGGGATGGCCTCGGTTCGCCCAGATCCCGCAGTAGAGCGCACGCTCGCCCGCCACCCACGCCCCGCCGGGGGCGACCCCATGCGGAAGATCGATCGCCCGATCGTCTCCCTCTCGGGGATGGTGCTCGACAACGCCGAGCCCCACCAGCTCTCCTTAAAGAGGAAGCCGCCGTGGCTCAAGGCCAAGGCCCCGGGCGGGCCGGGCTACCAGCGCCTCCGCGGGATCATGGACGAGCACCGCCTCCACACCGTCTGCCAGGAGGCCGGGTGCCCCAACATGGGCGAGTGCTGGGCGCGGGGCGTCGCAACCATCATGATCCTGGGCGACACCTGCACCCGAGCGTGCGGGTTCTGCAACGTGAAGACCGGGCGCCCCCAGCCCCTCGACAAGGACGAGCCCCGGCGCGTCGCTGAGTCGCTCGCGCTGATGGGGCTCAAGCACGTGGTCATCACGTCGGTCAACCGCGATGAGCTCGCCGACGGCGGCGCGGGCATCTGGGCCGAGACGATCATCCGCACGCGCGAGGCGTGCCCGGGGATGTCGATCGAGGTGCTGATCCCGGACTTCGAGGGCAACGGGGACGCGCTCCAGATGGTCATCGATGCGCGCCCGCACATCATCAATCACAACATCGAGTGCGTCCGCCGTATGTACCCGGCTGTGCGCCCGAGCGCGAAGTTCGACCGCTCGCTCGAGCTGCTCCGTCGCGTCAAGGAACAAGGCGGCGTCGCCAAGACCGGCATCATGGTCGGCATCGGCGAGCGGGATGAAGAAGTGCTTGAGTTGATCGATGATCTGATCGCGTCGACAGCGGCGCCGATCAAATCGGCATCGGGCGGTGATACCGACTCCTGCGACATCCTCACCATCGGGCAGTACCTTCAGCCCACACGCAACCACCTCCCCATCGACCGGTGGGTCACGCCCGAGACCTTCGAGATGTATAAGCGCGAGGGCCTCGCCCGCGGGCTGAAGGTGGTGGAGTCAGGCCCGCTCGTTCGCTCCAGCTATCACGCGGATCACCAGGCGGACGTGCTTACGGACATTTTGGGCGAAAGGCCCTAGTCCCAGCGACATTCTCCATTATCCGATCGGTCGCGCCTCCGAGGCTCTGCGGTACGGGAGATGCCACCGCGTCATCCCCCTCATAGTCGCGAGCCTTGTCGTCTCCCGGCTCAGGCGGTTCGTTACTCCGGTTGAACTCAGCGTATAGCTACAGCCAAGCCACGACCACGCTCGCCGCCACGCCTCCGAGCAGGTACGCCCCCACCGCTGCCCCCGCCCTCATGCAGCGCCGCTTCACCACGCCCTCAGCCTACCGCCGCCTCGCCCTCGCTGCGCACAACTCCCGAACTCTCACCCCCGTCCCCCGTACCATCCGCCATGCACCCACGCCGCCCAACGCGTCCGATCTTCGTCGGCAACGACCGCACCGGCATCGTCCAGATCGGGGGCGGCCTGCCCGACTCTGCCGGGCGCGAGTCCACCCCCGCACCGGTCTCCGTGCAGACCATGACCGCGGGGTACACGCACGAGATCGATAAGTGCGTCGCGGAGATTCACAAGCTCCACGCAGCCGGGGCGGACATCGTCCGCGTCGCGGTGCCCGAGCGGAAGGACACGGAGGCGCTGCCGGAGATTCTGAACCAGACGTCGGTGCCGATCGTCGCCGACGTGCACTTCCACTTCAAGCGCGCGCTCGAGGCGGTCGAGGCCGGCGTCCACAAGATCCGCCTCAACCCCGGCAACATCAACGATCGCGTCCAGGTCATCGACGTCATCAACGCCTGCAAGGACGCGAAGCTCCCCATCCGCGTCGGCGTCAACGAGGGCTCCATCATCGAGCGCAAGGACAAGCAGAAGCGCCTCAAGGAGCTCGGCGCAGTCTTCTCCGAGACCAAGTACGGCTACATGCTCGCGATCATGATCACCAAGCTCGAGGAATACCTCGACATCTTCTACGAGCAGGACTTCCACGACGTCGCCATCAGCGCCAAGAGCATGGACGCCGCGATGGTCATCGACGCCTACACCGAGATCTCCAAGCGCTTCGACCACCCGCTGCACCTCGGCGTCACTCACGCCGGCCCGAAAGAAACCGGGTGCATCCGCTCCGTCGTCGCGCTCGGCACGCTGCTCGCCAACGGCGTCGGCGACACCATCCGCATCTCCTACGCCAACGACCCGATCTACGAGGTCGAGGACGGGCTCGAGCTCCTCTGGTCGCTCGGCTTGCGCGAGCGCAAGGGCGCCGAGCTGATCGCCTGCCCCACGTGCGGGCGCATCCAGGTCGATCTCTTCACGCTCGTGCAGGAGGTGCGCGCCAAGCTCAACGAGATCGAACTCCCGCTCAAGGTCGCGGTCATGGGTTGCGTCGTCAACGGCCCGGGCGAAGCCGAGGGCGCCGACGTCGCCGTCTTCGCCGGCAACAAGCGTGGCATCATCTACGTGCAGGGCGAGAAGGTCGCCAACATCCCCGAGGAAGAGATCCTCGACCGCCTCCTCGCCGAGTGCCGAGCCTTCGAGGCCCGCGTCCGAAGCGGCGAGGTCAAGCTCGGCGAGAAGAAGGTCGACATCGTCCCCCCCGATCCCGAAGGCGAACTCGGCAGCGGATGGGAGAAGATGGCTGCGGAACGGATCAAGGGGGCGGCCCAGGTGACGGTGGGAAGAACCTAGGATCACGGCATGAAATGCCGAGCAACGGTTTCATCACTTCTACGAGCAGTACAAGACCGAAGAGGTACAGGCCGACTACCTCTATCGGCGCGCGGCCCTCTGGCTGACTGCGAATGGGCTAATTGGCGCCGCTTTGACCGGCCTCGCCATGCGTGACTCGGGATCCGGATGGGCCCTCGATCTCGCGGAACCCACTGCATTGGTAGTAGCTTTGGTCGCAACTCTATCGCTCGCCGCCGCGTTCGTGCTTATGGGCATCTCACTACTTCCCCGCCAGTATGGTCGCCTCTCGCTGCCCCACGAGACACTCGCATTTCAGGGAAAGTACCAACAGACGCTTGAAGACAGCGCTTACCCCAGTGAGCACCGGAATACTGCGCTCGCAACCGTCACGTTCCAAGAGCTAAGCAAGGTACTTGCAGATAAAACGAGAACCAGCGCTGCCTTAAACGAAACACGTTACCGCCTTCTAGGGTGGTCTTCGGTATGCACGTTCGTTGCTCTCGTTGCGTTAATCGTCCTACTCGCGGGAAGCACGGTTGCCCACACCTCGATTCCGTTCAAGGAGCACACTGATGTCCAACGGCAAGGATGAAGTCCCGCCCCCTCCCGAGCCGACATCCCCACCTGAATCAGGTACACAGACACGCGGCGGCGACATTCCACCGCCTCCGCCGCCGTCTGAACCGCCTGCGTCCGGCACCATGACGAAGGGTGGCTAGAGCGCGTTCTTCGAACTCGTAGCGGGGCAGTGACTTCCCAGTCGCCGTGTCGCCCGCATCGGGCGACGTGCCGTGGGCTTGCACGACGAGGCTGGCGCTACACATGGAGCGATGATGCTCTAGGAAGCTCACCCCATCCGCCGCAGCGCCGCGATGCGCTTCTCCGTTGGCGGGTGCGACGCGAACAGCTGCAACAGCGAGTTGCCCGTCAACGGCTCCACGATGAACAGGTTGTTCTGCGCCGGGTTCGGGTTGTGCATCGGGATGCGCCGGTTGAGGTTCTCGAGCTTCGCGAGGGCGGAGGCGAGCCCGTCGGGCGTGCCGGCGATGCGGGCCCCGTCGGCGTCGGCGACGTACTCCCGCGAGCGAGAGATCATCGCCTTGATCACCGCTGCCCCCACCGCCGCCACGATCAGCCCGAGCAGCGCCGCGAGGGGGTTACCGCCCTGGCGATTGCCCGCACCGAGGATGAACCCCCACTGCGCGAGCGTCGCGAGCACGCCCGCGACCGTCGCGGCGATCGTGGACGTGAGCGTGTCGCGGTTCTTGATGTGCGCCAGCTCGTGCGCGAGCACGCCTTCCAACTCGTGCGCAGAGAGCAGGCGCATCGCGCCCTGCGTCACCGCGACCGCCGCGTGCTTCGGCGAGCGCCCCGTCGCGAACGCGTTCGGCGCCTCGTGCGGGCACACATACACCCGCGGCATCGGCAGCCCCGCACGCTCCGCGAGGCGCGCCACCATCCCGTGCAGCTCCGATTCCGCCCCGACCTCCTTCCCGCGCATCGTCGCGATCGCGATCTTGTCGGAGAAGAACCACGCGACGAAGTTCATCACGATCGCGATGAACAGGAACGGCAGGATGAACTGCTTGCCAAGCAGCGCCCCGACAAACAGCATCAGGCCCGTCAGCCCACCCAACAGGACAGCGGTCTTCAGGTTATTGACAAACGTGTGCATGGCGAGTCCTTGGGAATCTCCCTTCAGCGCGTGCGCGCGCCAGTGGTCTCTGTGTAACCGGCGCGCCGCTGATCACCGTAGAACGCGTGTCGCGCCGCGTTTGTTCGAGCGTTCAAACCTGCCAGAATGGCGGCCTACGCCCCCAACTCCCGCCCGCGATCGATCCCCGCCTGCACCGCCGCGTCGATCGTCTCCTTCACCCCCGCCGCGTCGAGCACCGTCATCGCCGCGAGGGTGATCCCGCCCCGGCTCGTCACCGCGGCGCGCAGGGCTCCCGGGTCGCGTGCCGAGTCGCGCGCCATCAGCTCCCCCGCGCCCGCGAGTGTCGCGATCACGGCGCGCTCCGCAACCTCGCGCGGCAGCCCCGCGCCCTCGCCCGCGTCGATCATCGCCTCCGCCAGATAGAACGCGTACGCCGGCCCCGATCCGGCGACAGCGCCGAGCACGTCGAGGTGCGTTTCGGTTTCCACCTCCAACACCTCCCCCACCGCGGCGAAGAGCTGCACCGCGGCGCGCGTATCGCCCTCTTTCGCCGATCCCGTGCGCACGACACCCGTCGCGCCGCGACGAATCCGCGCCGGCGTGTTCGGCATCGCGCGCACGATCCGCGCCGCCACACCCAACGCGCGAGCTGCACGCTCGCCGCTCACACCCGCGAGCAGGGAGATCACCACACGCTCCGCATCGCCCCAAGCCCCTGCGAGCATCGGCGCCACCTCATCCAACGACTGCGGCTTGATCGCGAGCAGCACCTGCCCGATCTCCCCTGCCGCGCGCTCCATCGCACAAAGCCCGCTCATGGCATCGCCCGGGGTGGCCACCGCCTCGACTCCCGCGGCCCGGAACAACTCCCGTTTCGCCTCGTTTCTGTCGGCAACGACGACTCGGGAGGGGTCGAGTGTGCCCGCGTCGAGCCCCCCCAGCACGATCGCCTGGGCCATATTCCCGCCGCCAATCACCGCGAGAGGTGGGATGTTCTCTGCCATGCCCGGATACTACAGTTGCCGCGGCATGAGTTCGTTCTTCCAGCTTGAGTTTGAGCGCCCCGTAGCGGAGTTGGATCGCCGGATCGCCTCCGTTGAATCGCGAGCCAAATCGCCCACCGAGATCCCAGCCCTCGGCGGGATCGATGCGAGCGGCGCCGAGCCCGACGCCTCAGATACGGAGAACGAGATCACGGTCCTGCGCCGCGAACGCGTCGAGCTACTCAAACGCCTCTATGCAGACTTGCACCCTTGGGACACGGTTCGGGTCGCGCGCCATCCGGATCGCCCACAATCGCGTGACTACGTCGCGCTCATGTGCCGCGACTTCATGGAGCTCCACGGCGACCGCCGCTTCGGCGACGATCCCGCGATCGTCACCGGGTTTGGACGCATCGGTCCTCACAAGTGCATGGTCGTCGGTCACCAGAAAGGGCGCACCACGCAGGAGAAGCTCGCCTGCCACTTCGGATGCGCGCACCCTGAGGGTTACCGCAAAGCCCTGGCGAAGATGAAACTTGGCGAGAAGTTTGGCGTGCCGGTCGTGACCTTCGTCGATACGCCGGGCGCGTATCCCGGGCTCGGCGCCGAGCAGCGCGGGCAGGCCGAGGCGATCGCGGTCAACCTGCGCGAGATGGCACGCCTCCGCGTGCCGATCGTGAGTGTCGTGATCGGTGAGGGCGGCTCGGGAGGAGCGCTCGGTATCGCGGTCGCCGATCGGGTCGGGATGCTCCGCCACGCGTGGTACTCGGTCATCAGCCCCGAGGGGTGCGCCGCCATCCTCTGGAAGCAGGCGAACGAACAGAACAACCG
>JAUIFD010000143.1 GCA_030429485.1 Phycisphaerae bacterium
CAGGTTGTTCGCGTTGTCTTAGTCCTGTGAGAACGGGAAGAGGATGGTGCCGGGGGTGCCGGCGATGTCGTTGGTGTTGTAGATGTACTGCGCGTCGAGGGCCTTACCGATGCGGATCTGGGCCTCGGTGAGGTGAGCGCGGGTGTAGGGGTCGAGGCCCTTCTTGCCCTTCTCGAGTGTGGCGCCGATCTCCTCCTTGAGGTCGCGCAGCTGCATGAGGGCGAGGTTGGAGATGGGCTTGTAGGCGGCGCCGAACCCGGTGCCGGGGAGCGAGAGATCGATGAGGCGCTCGATGTGCTCACGCTGGAGGTTGCGTCGGAGGCTGGAGACCATGGGGGACTGCGCGGTGTACTTGCCGCTCGGTGACTCCTCGATCTCGGACCATGCGGCGCTCTTGATGGTGTCCATCATCTCGGAGAGCGTGAGCGATTCGTCCTCGCTCTGGAACTCGTTGTCGTAGACGCGCTTGAGCGTTGTCGGGTTAAGGATCATGGTGAGGGCCGATGCCTGGATGCCCAGGATGCGGTCGTGGACCGGGAATGAGCGGTCCTCGTAGAGCGAGTTGATGCCGCCCTCGTCGAACCACTTGTCGAGGGTGAGGTGCTGCAGCAGCTCGGGGGTAAGCCCGTAGGCGTCGTCGTAGAAGGACTGATCGATGATGAAGTTGAGCGCTTCGCGCTGGGTGCGTGCGTCGACGGGGACGACGGGCTTCTCGTCGGTGTTGTCGCCCTTGCGCGCCTTGGAGGTGTATGCGCCGCCGAGCCAGTTGGCCATCATCGACATCGAGCGGGTCTGGAGGCCGAGGGTGATGGTGTAACCGCGCCGTGCGCGGGCCCACGACTCGCCCTCCTTCACGAAGTCGGTGAGCAGTTGATCGCGCAGCTCCTGGGCGAGCGCGACCTGCTCCTTCGCGAAGTTGATCGGATCGGCGCCCATGTCGTAGCGGCGGGCGCGCGGGTCGCAATCCCAGGTGTCCTCGTCGGTGAGGAAGAGCAGCTCCCGCTCGCCGGAGCGCTCGAGCACCTTCTTGGCGGCCTTGTCGTTGGGGGCGTACCCGTACTCGATGGCCCAGTAGTCGTACGGCCCGATGTTGATGACCGAGTAATCGCCCTGCTCGTCGCCGGAGTCGATGCGGATGTTGGTGCCGTTGTAGTCCATGACGGTCGTGGACCAGGGCTGCTTGCCCTTGACGTCTTCGGAGTTGATCTGGTCCATGGTGTAGATGGAGGAGCCGGCGAAGTTGTGACGCAGGCCGAGGGTGTGCCCGACTTCGTGGGCGACGAGCTCGCGGAGCGCGGGCCCGATGAACCACTCGGGGATGCCGTCGAGCACGTCGCCCTTCTCTTCGGGCTCTGGCTTGGGCTTGTCGCCTTCGGTCGCGTCGCTCGGGTCGTCCTCGTCATCGTCGGCGTCGAGCGCGGCGAGCGCTTCTGCCGGGACCATGCCCGCGGGGAGGTCGCCGGCTGCGATGCGCTCCTTGAGCATCTCGACGACTTCCGGCGGGAGCTTCTTGGCGTCGTCGTCGTCGTCCGGATCGAGGAGCGAGTTGGCGATCTCGAACTGCATGCGCATGAGCGTCATGTCGAGGGCCTTGCCCATCGCGAGGGTGCACAGGCCGTTGGTCTGCGAGGTGCGGCCCATGAGTCCGTCGTAGTCGTCGTCGCCGATCATGGTGGGATCGGCAGCGGCGGCGGCGTGCCCGCCGTAGGGCAGCACGCCTCGGCGTGCGCGCTGGGCGAGCATGTAGTCGCGATCTTCGGGCGCGGCGAGGCGCACGCGCGGGTCCCAGCTCGGGTGCTGATTGAGCCAGGAGAGCGTCTCGGGGCTCATGCCCTCCATGGCGAGCTGCGGCATGAGCTCGTTGAAGCGGAACCAGAACGCGCGGATCCACCCGTCGGTGAGCACGACGTCGGCGTCGAGGATCTGACCGGTGCGCGGATCGACGCGCGACGGGCCGATGGCGGTGCCGATGTCGTTGGAGAGCCAACGGACGAAGTTGTAGCGCCGGTCTTCGGGGTCCTTATCCATGTGGGCGCCGGTCGAGGCGTCCTGCTGGAGGACCTGGACGGCGTCGACGATCCCGACCTTCTCGAAGGCCTGGTTCCAGACCTCGACGCCCTGGCGCACGAACCGGCGGTAGCGCACCGGGATCGCCTGGTCGAGATAGAAGATGATCGGTTCCTTGGGCGGGCTCATGGAGAGGCTGGGCTCGGCCTTCTCGAGGTTCCAGCGGTTGACGTAGCGGATCCACTTCTCCTCGTCGTCGAACTGCCCGAGGTCGCGGTAGCTGGTGGTGAAGTAGCCGACGCGCTCGTCGGCGACGCGCGGCCTGTACCCGGTGTTCTCGGGGATGACGGAGATGGAGTAGTGGAACGCGCGGAGCTGTCCGCCCGCGACGGGGAACTCGAACGCGAGTTCGACGTTCTCGGGGAACGCCTTGGCCTTTGTGATCTCGACGAGGCGGGTGTTGGCGCCGTTGGCCTGACCGCCGAAGAAGGTGCGGGCGTTGCCGACGAGCAGGCCGCTCATGTCGATGACGGGCTGACCGGAGGGCCCGTTGGCGAGGATCGGGATATCGATAATGACGCGATCGGTGAAGAGTCGCTCCACGCTCTCCTTGCTCTCGCGGTCACCGGTGGAGCGAGTCTCGATCTGGGGGCTCATGAGCGCGAGGCGGTTGCCGTAGCGCTTCCAGTAGACGTACATGTCGCCCTGCTGAAGGCCGGCGAAGAGGTCGCCTGCGGCGACGGTCATGGCGAAGAAGTGCTTCTGGCGCTCGAACCCGCGCGGGAGTTCGGCGAGCATCTTCTGCTCTTTGTCGTTGACCCAGATGGAGTAGAGGCTCGACGAGCCGTCGGCGGTGGAGACGACCTTGCGGTAGCCCTTGGAGACCTTGTCGAAGGGCTGGAGCCCGTCGTCGTCGTCGGCAGCGGGTGCGCCCCCGCCTCGCATCATCGCCTGGATCGAGGAGATGTCGAGGGAGATGGTGCCGTCGGCGTTGACGGTGCCCTTGACCTCGGTCGAGGCGGATTCAGGGTCGGCGGTCCGAACGCCCTCCTGGACGAATGCGCCCGAGGCGCCGGCGACGCACAACACGACACCGCCGGCGGCGATGGCGGCGGCACGATGCAGCAAGACTGAGGTCTTCATGACGACTCCTTGATCAGCCCGGATACCACGCCGGTGCTCCCCGGCGATCGGCTTCCGACTTGTTCATCCAACAATCTACCCAACGGGTTCCCTTCGAGGAACACCTAGCCCGACCCCATGCGGAACCACGCCACGAGCGCGACCGTCGTGAGCACGAACACGCCCGCGGCGAAGGCGAACGGGCGGTCACGGACCGCGAGTTCGGTGGGGTCGTCGTATGACCCCTGCTCTAAGAGCACGATACAACGCAAAAGCACGAAGGTGGCAGGCAGAATAGTGACCCAGAGCAGGTTGAACCCAGTGATTTCCTCTGTTCCGACCGCCGGGGCGGTCGCCCAGGCGGGCGCCCACGCGTAGTGGGCCTCCTGCGACTGCACGTAGACGGCGTAGGTGAGGAGCGTTGCGACGCCCGTCACCACCACCGCCATGCGGAGCAGCTCGTCGGTGTACTTGCCATGCACGGCGCGCACCGCGGCGGCCTTGTCGGCGTCGCCCATCGTCCGCCGCTCACCCAGGCGCTTGCCGAAGGCGAGGAACATCGCGAGGAAGAGCGTGCAGTTGAGCAGCCAGCTCGAGGGCCAGAGCCCGACCGCCAGGCACCCGCCGATGACGCGGAGGACGAATCCGAGGCTGAGCCCGATGACGTCGGCGATGCGCGAGTGCTTGAGGAAGGTGGAGTAGGCCCCGACGTTGACGAGGTAGGCCACGAGGGTGGCGATGAGCCCCCAGCGGTTTGGCGTGGGCACGAGCCAGGTGCAGGCCAGGCCTAGGACGACGAGGACGATCGCGAAGGTCCAGGCGGTGGGCGGGGTGATGTCGCCCGCTGCGATGGGGCGGTTGCGTTTGCGTGGGTGGTGGCGGTCGGCGGGGGCGTCGAAGATGTCGTTGACCGCGTAGCTCGCGGAGGAGATGAGCGCAAAGGCTGCGGCTGCGGCGAGGGCGGGGATGGCGGCCGCCTCGAGGTCGGCCCCGAGGCTGCCGACGCCGTAGACCGGGCCGACGAGCACGAAGGCGCTCTTGGACCACTGCGTGGGCCTGGCGAGGCGAATCAGCGACGGGACGAGCCCGCGGCGGGATGTGCGCGTGTCTTGCACGGGGGGGGCGGCGCCCGGGTTGGCGATGGAGTCCGACACGATCGGCTCATCGGTCCGCCCGCCCCGAGCCCAACACCCGGGCGGCACGAGCGGGCACGTGGCACTATAAACCGCGCGGTGCCAGGCTTACGCCAAGACCAGTGCGAAGGTCCTTCCCCCGTCGGGCTGCTCCGTGGGGTTCTGATCGGGCTTGGCGCCGCCACGCCGGTGATCCTCGTCGCGGTGATCCTGATCATCGTCGGGCCTTCGAGTCTCCGGGGCGATCTGGATGAGTCGAGGTTCCACTTGCCGACGATTCTCACCTTCGCGGAGGAACTGCCGAGCCCGGGTCTTCGGGATTACCAGTCGGCGACGACGCCGGGCTACCACCTGATCTTGGCGTCGGTCGCGAGGTTGGTTTCGCCTGATGTCCACGTCCTGCGGGTGGCGGGGCTCGGGTTCACGCTCGGTCTCGCGGGCGCGGTGGGGGTGCTCGTGAGCGGGCGCGGGGTGAGCGGGTGGCTGGTGGTCATTGTGTTGCCTGTGTTCTGCTCGATGTACGTGGTGTCGAGCGCGGCGCGGCTGCTGCCCGACAACGCGGGGTGGTGCGGCGTCGCGATGTTGATGGCGCTGGCGATGCGCTGGCCCGCCGGGTGGCGTGGGGCTTTGCTGGCGGCGGTTGCGCTTGTGTTTGCCGTCTCGATGCGGCAGATCCACGTTTGGGCGATCGCGCCGGTTTGGACCGCGGCGTGGCTTGGCGCGCGACCCTTGGGCGGGGAAGAGGATCGCGGGCTGCTCGCGGACATTCCGTTGTTGTTTGAGGGATGCGGGGCGCGCGCGCGGGCTGTGGTTCCGGTGCTATTGGCGGGGTTGCCTGCTGTGGCGCTGCTCGGTTGGTTCGCGTGGTTGTGGGGTGGGCTGACGCCGCCGAGCTTTCAGGGGCAGCACAACACTGGGCTCGCGCTGGTCGGTCCCGCGTTTCTGCTGGCGCAGTTCGGTGTGTTCGGGTTGTTCTTCTCGGCCTGGCTCTTTGCTTCGGCGTTGCGCCTGCTCAGGGAGCGGCGCGCGACGCTTGTGCTCGCGGCGGGCGTTGGGCTGGCGTTTGCGCTGGCGCCACCGAGCGTTTTCGACGCGTCTTCGGGGCGCATGAGCGGGCTCTGGAACATCCTGCGGCACACGCCGAGTGTTGCCGACCGCTCGCCTGTGCTTGCGGTGATGGCGGCGTGGGGCGCGGTGGCGGTGGCGGCGTGGCTCGAGGCGATGCCCCGGCGCGAGCGGTGGATATGCCTCGCGGCGATCGTCGCGTTTGCCGCGGCGCACGTGGCGAATCCGCAGGTTTGGCAGCGGTACTACGAGCCGTTCGCGCTGCTTATGTCAGCAACGATGACGGCGCTGGGGAGTGCGACGCCGGGCGAGCAAGTGCGAAAGGGCGGCCGCCTCTGGTGGGCGTACTTCGCGCCGCTCGCGCTGGCGGCGCTGTTGTGCGTGCTCAATGTGGCGAAGGCGACCGAGAGCGGGCCTGATGGGCGGGGTGCTCAGACTCCGGCGGTGGGGCGTGCTCAGCCGAGCAACTGATCGAGCGTCGCGGTGAGGCGTCCCTTGTCGGCGAGGCCGACCTCGCGGTGCACCAACTCGCCGTCCTTGAAGAAGAGCACGGTGGGGATCGACTGGATGCCGAGCTCGGCGGGCACGGTCTGGTTGGTGTCGATATCCATCTTCGCGACGATGACGCGGCCGTCGTACTCCTCGGCGATCTCGTCGATCGTGGGGCCGAGCATCCGGCAGGGCCCGCACCACTCGGCCCAGAAATCCACCAGCGCAACTCCCGAGCCTCCCTCGATCTCGGAGCGGAAATCGTCCTCGGAGATGTGGCGGGTCTTGGCGGTGTCCGAACTCATGTCGCTTCCTCGCGATAACGCCCGGGGCTCATTCCCCGGGGGGTCCCAACTGCTGGTGGGGACCGGTTTATAGGTACGCCATTCGGCCCGCGGGCATTCCCGAGGGGAGAGTGCGTTGGGATCGCCGGCCGGAGCGCAGGTCACGCCCGTCGGTGCTCGGGGGTCCGTTCTCGGGCCTCGGCGATGAGGCGGACGGCTTGGGCGGTCGCCCGTTCGAGGTCCTCGTTCACGATGAACGCGTCATAGGCCCCGCAAGAGCGGGCGGTCTCCATCTCTCGGCGGGCTTCGGCGAAGCGCCGTTGGATGGAGCCCTCGTCCTCGCGCTTGCGTTCGCGGAGGCGGGCGAGGAGGTCGTCTTCGGACGGCGGCATGACGAACACGCCGAACATCTCCGGCATTCGGGCCTTGACCTGTCGGGCGCCCTCGACGTCAATCTCCAGGAGCACGACTCGCCCGTCGCGGAGGCGGTCGCTGACCCAGGCGCGGGGTGTGCCGTAGCGCCGATCGAAGACGGTTGCCGACTCGAGCAGCTCTCCATCCGCGTTCATGCGCTCGAACTGCTCGGCGGAGACGAAGGTGTAGTCGACGCCTTCGCGGTCGGCGGCGGTGCGGGGTCGGGTGGTGACGGAAACGGAGAAGACCGAGTCGGGAACTGCGGCTTCGACGCCTCGGGTGATCGAGGTCTTGCCGACGCCGGAGGGCCCGGAGATCACGACGAGCAGGCCCCGTCGGGCGTTGTGGGGCGTCTGGTCGGGCATCCGGTCAGGATAGCTCGGCGGCCGATTGGGAGCGGGGTCGTTGGCCCGCCGCGCTTGGCGGGCACGCATGGATGGTGTAGCTTCGGTTCCGGAGCGAGTCTTAACAGAGAGGTTATTCCATGCGCAGCGTCACCCGCGCCCGGTTCGCGGCCGCCCTTTCGGCTTCGCTCGCGAGCGTTGTCTCGGCCCAGCCGCACCAGTTGGATTTGGGTGACGCGGTGTTTGTCGCGCGGATCGACGAGAACGCGCCGTTCGCGTACTTCGCGCTCAATCTGCCGGATCGTGACGTGGCGCAGTACGAGGGTGTGCAGTCGCAACTGAGCGGCGGGCTCAACGCTTGGACGTTGCTGGATCCCAACGGGCTCGCGAAGATGCGCCACCTTTTCCCGACAGCGGGGACTGCTGAGTTCGCGGTGTCGAGCCTGCTGCTTGAGCCGTCCGGTCAGGCGTTCTTTATGCCCGATGGGTTCGTGCCGCAGCAACTGACGCCGCGGCAGGCGTACGACACGGTGGAGGTGCCGCGCCGGACCAACCCCCCGTTTCTCTTCACCGGTGATCCCGAGCAGGGCACGCTCGGGGTGTTTACGGGTGACGGCGACTTTGGCGGGATTACACAGCCGGGCGTGTTGGAATCGACGATTGGCGCGGATTACGTGCGCGGTCCGCTTCTCGGGAAACTGGGGCTGATCGGGCGCGACATCGTGGTGGTCGCGGACAACAGGCGGGACGCGGTGGTGCTGATCGACGTCGGCAGTGGCGACGCGTTCGACCTTGCGACCGAGGAGTTCTTGCGTGCGCCGAGCGCGGTGGCGGTGGCGCCGTATGCGGTGTATGTCGCGTGCCCGGCGACGCCGCAGGGAGACCCGGCTCGCATCGTGGAGGTTCGCGCCAACGGGCGGCAGTCGATCGTGTATGAGGGTGACCCGTTCTTCGATCCCTCGGACATGGCGTATTACGACGGCGGGTACGCGGGCGGGCCGAGGGCGCGTCTGCTCGTGTCGGAGCGGCGTGGGCCGTTTGGCCGCGGCGGGATCATCCTGCTCGATCTCGGGGCGAAATCGCCGTCCGCCGATCCACTCTCGACGGGGGACGCGGACGGCTATGTTGAGCCGACGGGGGTTTCGACGGTTCAGCCCGGTTCAGACTGCCCGGGTTCGGACTGCCCGGGATCTGACTGTCCGGGTGACACCACCGGTGATGGCCGCGTGAACACCAACGACTTCTTCCAGTATCTGGCGTGGTACCAGGTGCGCGATGACCGTGCCGACATGACCCTCGACGGCCTGGTCAACACCAACGACTTCTTCCAGTACCTGGTGTACTACCAGGCGGGGTCGGACTGCCCCTAATCGGCAGGTCGCGATCGAGGCATCGGTGCATGACAAGGCCCAGGGCGAGCGCCCTGGGCCTTGTTCATCTCGCCGGTCCCGTCCCGGCCCCGCGCCGCCACCGGCGTCTTGGGTCCGAACCCGTCAACTAGGTGGGCGCCCCCGCTCCGGTCCCGGCCTTCCCTTCGGTGAGGGCGTGGCCTTCGCCGATTCGGATGGGCTCCCCGGGGTTCGACCAAAGGCTCGAACACACGTCGCGCCGGCGACGGAGCTCGCGGGGCCGGTCCGGGCGTCCGGCTCGCTGAGCGTACATCACGGGGCCGCGGAGTCCAGCGAAACAGGGGGCGGCGGGTTCGATTGGTGGGAACCGTGCGGGCGGGGCGGCGGACCGATACACTGTGGGCCCAGAAGGGCGGTTGACCGAGACCGGTCCCGCCCGATACAACACCGCTCGCTATCCAGGAGCCGACCCATGCGCCGCGCGATCCGAGTCATTGCCACCGTCAGTGCCGCCTCGGCGGGTGTGTGTGTCCTTGCTGGCTGTGCCGGTGATGATGGGACGCAGGCGTATCGGGAGTGGCAGGAGATTCGTGGCGACGCCACACCCGAACTGGCGACGCTCTACCAGCGCGAGGCCGACGTGGATAACGCGTTGACCGTGATGGAGAACGAGAACAAGCGGATGTTCTTGCAGGACCTTGGGCGCGTGTTCTACACGGATCGCCCGAGCCGTCTCACCCGCGAGCCGATCCCCTGGTGATCCCGGTTTGAGCAGAGTGGCGGTCGGGGCGTGGGGAAAGGTCGCCCGGCGCGGCGGAATCCAAATGACCAAAGAGAAGGGCCCACGCGATGCGTGGGCCCTGTTCGTTTGCTTTTGTTGACGCCGTGAATCGCGCTTACTTGGCGGTGTAGACGCCGCGCTCGACCTTCTTGATGAGCGGGCTCTTGATGAGCGTCTGGTTGACGATCGTGCGGAAGTTGGCGGCGTTGGTTCTGTAGCCGTTCTTCTGCACGGCCTCGGCCGCTTCGGTGACGCCCATCTGCTTGCCCTTGAGGGTGATCGCGAGGGCTTCTTCAAGGTTCATGTCGTTCTTGGGGCGCTTGCGGGCGCCGGCCTTGCGTCGCACGGGTGCGGCGCGTCGTCCGCCAGTCGCGCGTCCTCGCACGGCGCCGGGCGCGCCGCCGAGCGATTCGATCTCGATGCGGAGCGCATCGAGTTCGGCGAGCTTCGCGTCGTACTCGGCTTCGAGCTGCGCGAGGCCGTCTTCCCGGCGCTCGAGTTCCGCGCGGAGCGCGTCGGTTGAGATCCCGTGAATCGTCGGGCGACGTCCCCTGCGCGCGCCCTTCGTTGTCACCTTGTTCGTGCGTCGTGCGGTGGTCTTCCGTGCCGCTTTCCTGCGTGCTTTCTTCTTCGACTTCTTCGCCATTGGGTGATCGTTCCTTCTGCTGAGAGCCTGGAAACGTACAAGCTCAGAACTGACCTTAGACGCACATTGTTCCCGTGTCACGCGCGCGGTATTCGCTTTAGGAGAAGGGGTCTGCGGGCTTGTTGGCGTGTGCCGGCGCATGTTCGGATTCCGCTTTGGTCTTGTGCGTATGTGCGCGCCGATGTGGGGCGTTGGCATTACTGTGTACGGATGCCGAACGTCCGATTCACGCCGGTGGGCCTGCTGTATGCAACGTTGTTGTTGCTCTCCCTCGTTTCTTCGCTGACAGGGTGCGCCGCGGATGCGGTGGGCGCAGAGACGTTTGCGGACACCTATCCGCACGGTGCGGTTGCGGCGGACCACCCGGCGGCGTCGCTCGCCGGCGCGCGCGTGCTCGCGCAGGGTGGGAACGCGGTCGATGCGGCTGTTGCCGCGTCCTTTGCGCTGTCGGTCACACGCCCGATGTCGACGGGCATCGGCGGCGGCGGGTTCATGGTTGTGT
>JAUIFD010000144.1 GCA_030429485.1 Phycisphaerae bacterium
GGGATCCTGCTCCCGGTCTTGCCCAAGGTCCGCAACGCCGCCCGTCAGACAGCGTGCGGCGCCAGCCTCCGCTCCGTGGGGCAGGGCATCGAGATGTACAAGAACGACTTCAAGGAAGTCTTCCCCGTCGCGAGGTACATGCCCCCGCCGTGGCTCTCGGGTGACGTGGACGTGCCGCTCAATATCGCGCTCGAGCGATACATCGAGCCGACCACGCCGGCCTACCGGTGCGCGGGTGACAAGATCGTCTACTACCAGGAATACACCGACGACAACGGCAACCAGCAGAACTGCGGGATGTCGTACACCTACCTCTCCGCCCTCGGCGGGCGCCCGTACGAGGACATCTTCTTCGTCAAGCGTCTGGGGTGGACCGCGTCGGAGGTGCCGATCGCCCACGACTTCGACGGGGGCACCTTCGAGACGGAGACCGGCGACTTTGTGTTCGTGGACTTCTTCCACGACAAGCGGAACATGCTCTTTGCCGATGGACATGTCGGCAGGTTTGGCGGACGCTAGAGACCGAGAGCCTCGAGCAAGTCGAGAGTGCGGAGCGAGCAAATGCCCAGGATCAACCTCGAGAATGTACCCGGCCGCAAGTCCATGGACGCGGAGTGGTCGAAGAAGAAGAAGGCGGTCGTCGGCGGGATCGCCGGCGTGATCGGCGCCGGCGCGATCGCGGGTGGCGCGTGGACCTTCATGCAGGCGCAGCCCCCGGGCCTACCCCGTACCGCCGACGAGGCGATGGCGACCATCCGGTCCGCGAAGTTCGAACAGCTCGACCCCGGGCGCAAGGAGCAGATCCTCGCCGAATCGCGCCGCCTGCTGAGCGAACTCAGTTGGGAGGAGCGGCGCGAGATCATGGGCGATCGTGAAGCCCAGCGCGCGATGATGGAGGCGAGCATGGACGAGACCGCCCGGCGACTGGCCCGTGGCGAGGACATGCGCGACATCATGGGGAGCATGTGGGGCGGCCGAGGTGGCCCGGGCGCCGGCGGCGGCCCGGGCGGCGAGCGCCCGGAGATGACCGACGAGCAGCGCCGCGAGGCGGCCGCGGAGTGGGAGCGCCGGCGTCAAGAGCGCGAGGCGATGACCGACGAGGAACGCGCCGCCGAACAGAAGGAGCGCGAGGCCGAGATGCGCGCGCGGTTTGAGAGCCAGCTCTCCACCGGCAACGCCCAGAACTCCGGCCTGCGCGGCGAGATGTTCAAGCGCATGGGTCAGATGGGGCGCGGATTCAGAGGTCGGGGTGGCGGCGGGCCCGGCGGCGGTGGGCGCGGCCGAGGCGGTGGCGGGTGAGTTCGGCCTAGGCCGTCTGCTCTTGCTGCTGCAGCAGGGCCCACACCTCGCCCGCGTTCGTCGCGCCGTACATCTCTTTGCGGAAGCTCTCGGTGTTCATCAGACGAGAGACGCGAGCGAGCGCCTGAATGTGCTCGCTTGTCTTGTCGGGCGGGCTCGCGAGCAACACGATGAGCTTCACGGGCTGCTTGTCGATCGCCTCAAACTCCATCGGCTCGGCCGGCTTGCCGATCGCCATCGCGATCTCGCGGATCGAGTCGCTCTTGCCGTGCGGGATCGCCAGCCCGTGTCCGATGCCCGTCGTCCGCGTCTGCTCCCGCGTCCACACCGCCTCATTGAGCGCGTCGGCGTCGGTCACCAGATCCGCGCTTGCGAGCAGCCCCACGAGCTCTTCGATCGCCGACCGCTTATCGCTCGCCTCGAGCGGGACCTTGACACAGCGTTCCGACAAAATGTCGAGCAGGTTCATGCGATCGCCTCTCCGCGCTTCCAGGCAGTGTAGCCCCCCGCCCCACGCTCACCGGGTGAGGAGCACCGAATACCCGCCATCCCGATACGAAGCGGCGTCGAGGCCCGGGCCTCCGCCGGGCATCGCCCGGCGCTCGCGCGACCCCTGAAATCCGTGCCATTTGGCAGCCCAGCTCGCGAGGGCCTCGTTCTCTTCGCGGTCGATCGAGCATGTCGCGTAGAGGATCGTCCCCCCTCGGGCGAGCAGCGGGATCGCGTCGGCGACGAGCTGGCGTTGGATCTCGACCAGACGCGCGAGCTGCGCACTGGAGAGCCGATGTCGCGCCTCCGGGCGTCGGGCGAGCACGCCCGAGTTGGAGCACGGGACGTCGAGCAACACCAGGTCCGCGCGCTCCAGGCTGGTCTCTCGCACTTCGCCGATCGTGCGCACGCGCACCTGCGCCGAGTCGGCGAACCGCGCGCGAAGCGTGTCGAGACGCTTGGTGTCGATCTCGGATGCGACGATCTCGGCCTCGGGGAACGCCGCGGCGAGCTGACGGGTCTTGGTGCCAGTGCCCGCGCACAAGTCGAGCACCACCCGAGGGCGCAGCTCGGCGATCGACTCGACCGCGCCGGCTGAGGTTGGGTCTTGCACCCATACGTCCGCGCGGGCGTCGAGCAGCGCCTCCATCGCGACACGGTCTGTGCGCACGACGCTTGCACCCGGCGCCTCGTGCGGCTCGAGGCCCTCGGGCAGCGGGCCGAGCAGGTGCGCGGTGTTGAGGATCACCGGCGCTTCCCCGATGGAGTGCCATGCGAGGCGGCGGGCGATGTCGTCGCCGTGGGTCGCGCGCCATCGGCTGAGCGCCCACGGCGTGATGCCGCTGGTGATCGCCAGCCGCTCCTCGTCATTCTCCGGGAGCAGGGGCGACGAGAGCACGCGCGCCCCGCCACCGGCCAGCGGAAGCTCATCGCGCGCATCGCGCCACTCCCCTCGGCGCTCGTCGGTCACGTCGCTCGCGACGCGACGCAGCACCGCGTTGACGAGTCCCGCGGGCTTCCGCCCCGCGTGACGCTTGACGAGCTCCACCGTCTCGTGCAGGGCGGCGTGGACGGGGATCCCGTCCATGAAGGCGATCTGCGCGCCTCCGACCAGCAGAGCGGCACGCACGGGTGGTTGCAGCCGGTCCCACGACGAGGTCAGGTGTCGCTCAGCGAGGAATCGGAGGACGCTCCACCGTGTCACGACCGCCCGGTACAAGGCGCGCGCGAGCCCCGTGTCCTGGGCGGAAAGCGCGGAGGTGTCGGGGGAGGCGGGCAGGAGGTCGGGGAATCGGCGCACGTGCCCCTGCACCGCCAAGAAGGCGGCGTCGCGGGCGTCGCGCGGGCGGGTGGACCTCCCGGGGCGGCGATCGAACGATCGCGTGTGAGTCATGCGGCGTCGAGTGTAGACCGCGGGGCGCGAAGGGCCGGACTGCTCGCCGGCATGCGCGTCCGCAAGAAGCTGATGGTGCTGCACACGCTTTTCAGCCTCGTGCTGGCGCTGACGCTCATCGCGGCGCTGCGTCCGGCGGTGCAGCAGGTCGTCCGCAAGTCGGAGCGCGAACTCGGGATGCTCGTGCTCGAGTGGGCGAGCCGGGCCGCGGCACGAGGCGACGATCCCGCCGACGCGCCGCGCGTGTTCGCCGAGGCCCGCGAGGATGCGCCCATCATCGAGGTCAAGCAAGGCTCCGCCGAGGAGGTCGGGCTGGAGTCGACGCTCGCGGCGGCGGCTCTCGCGGAGCCCGGGACCCCGATCGACGCGGGCGAACGCCTGGTGGCGTGGTCTCCCGGCGAGGCTGATGGACGCTTCATCGTGGTGCGCGTGGTCGTGCCCACCGCGCGCGACGCGGTCATGCGCCTCTACATCTTCCTCGTGATCGCGCTGCTCGGCGTGTACGCCCTGGTCGCGATCGCGCTCGAGACGCTCGTGCTGCCGCAATCGGTATACGAGCCAATCCGGCGCATGCTCCGCGCGGACCGCGCGGTGCAGGAGGGGCGTCCGGAAGACGAACTCGTGCCCGAGAGCTCCATCCCTGCGGATGAACTCGGTGAGATCATGCGTTCGCGGAACGACTCGATCCGCAAGCTGCGTCAGCATGAGGCGGCTCTCGCTGAGGCGCTCGACCAGCTCGAGGCGGTCGCGACCGACCTCAAGCGGAAGAACCACCTGCTCGAGACCGCGAAGCGCAACCTCGCGGATGCCGACCGCCTCGCGAGCCTGGGCATGATGTCCGCGGGGATCGCGCACGAGCTCAACACGCCGCTCGGCGTGCTCAAGGGGCTTGTCGAACGCATCGAACGTCACCCGGACCACCGGACTGACGCGCGCAGCGCCGCCCTCATGGGGCGCGTCGTCGCGCGACTCGAGCGACTGAGCGAGAGCCTGCTCGACTTCGCCCGCGCCAGGGAGCCCGAGTGGGGGCGGGTGGCACTGGCGGAGGTGGTGGAGGAGGCGATGACGCTCGTGCGACTCGATCGCGAGGCCGGCGGCGTGGAGTTCGAGAACCGAGTCGCCGAGCACGCGGAGGTGCCAGGCGATGCCGACCGCCTGCTCCAGGTGCTCGTGAACCTCGTGCGAAACGCGGCCGACGCGGTGGCCCGCTCGGGGCGTGGGGGACGAGTCCGCGTCGAGGCCGAGCGGCAGGAACGCGATGGCACGCCGTGGGTCGCCCTGACGGTGAGCGACGACGGGCCCGGGATCGATCCGGCGCTGCTCTCCACGCTCTTCGAGCCGTTCGTCTCGACGCGTCTGGACAGTCGGGGCACGGGGCTTGGGCTTGCCGTCGCCGAAGGCATCGTTCGCGAGCACGGAGGCGTTATCCTCGCGCGGAACCGCCCCGCGGGCGCGGGCGCGGCGTTCGAGGTGCTGCTCCCGGCCATCCGTCCGCCCGCCTCGAACGGAGCGATGCGCGAGCATGACTGAGCCCACGTCAGAGATCGCCACACTCTCGATCGTCGCGCTCGATGACGACGACGACTTCCGGGAGTTCATCACGTCGGTCTTGGAGGGTGAGGGCCACCGCGTGCGCGCGGCGCGGCAGCCGAGCGAGTTCTACGCCCTCTGTGAGGAGAGCCTGCCCGACATTGTGCTGCTCGACATCAAGATGGGCGAACACTCGGGCGAAGAGGTGCTCGAGGAGGTGCGCAAGCGCTGGCCCCGATTGTGCGTCATCGTCGCGACCGGGTACCCGTCGATGGACTCGATGCGGCAGACCTTCAAACGCGACGTGTTTGACTACCTCGCCAAGCCCTTCGGGCTGGACGAGCTTCGCGCCACCCTCGCCCAGGCGGCCGCGGAGCTTGGGCTCGGCGCCTCGCCGCAGGACCGCCTGCGCGCCGGGCTCGGGCGCCAGATCCGCGTGGCGCGCACGGAGCGGGGCCTGACGCTCAAGGAGCTCTCGGAGATCGCCGGCGTGAGCGTGAGCCAGCTCTCCTCCATCGAACGGGGCACGCACCTGCCGAGCCTGGAAAGCCTGGTCGCCATCGCGGCGGCGCTGGAGTCGCGCCCCAGCATGTGGCTTGAGGCCCTTGGCTTCTGAACGCCCGGTTCACCCGATGAGTTGACCTGCCACGGCTCGACGGCTTGACTCCGGCTCATGGCGTCGCGTTCGGACCCGGCCATCTTGTTCACCGCGTTCGAGCCTTCGGGCGACGAGCACGCCGCGGCGGTCATCGCGGAGCTCAAAGAGCGTCGTCCCGATCGTGTCATCTACGCGTGGGGCGGGCGCGAGATGGAGGCCGCCGGGGCGGAAATCGTCGAGCGGACCGGGGAGAACGCGGTGATGGGGATGCCGGGGATCGGCAAGATCCTCGAGCACCGCCGGATCAACAACCGCATCGCGTACTGGATCAAGACGCACCCGGAGGCGGTGCTGCACGTGCCCGTGGACTCGCCCGCGGCGAACTTCCCGATCTGCCGGCTCGCGAAGCGCGCGGGCCGGCGGGTGGTGCACCTGGTGGCGCCGCAGGTCTGGGCGTGGGGGACGTGGCGCATCAACAAGCTGCGTCGGCTGACCGACCACGTGCTGTGCCTGCTCCCGTTCGAGGAGGCCTGGTTTCGTGAGCGCGAGGTGCCGGCGACATTTATCGGGCACCCGCTCTTCGACGAGCCGCCTGATCAGGCCGTCCTCGACTCGGCGGTGGGGGAACTGCCCGAGGGGAGCCCGCGCCTGACGCTCCTGCCCGGTTCGCGCCCCGGCGAGATGGACAAGAACTTCCCGCTGCTCGTCGAGGCCTTCGCGCAGCTGAGAAGGGAGCGTCCGAGCCTCGTCGGTGTCGTGGCGGCGCGCGACGAGGACGCGTCGGCCCGCCTTCGTGCGCTCGCCGATGCGAGCCCGCACGGGTGCGACGGGCTTGAGATCGTAAGCGGAAAGACCGAGGCCGCGATCCGATGGGGCGATGCCGCGATCGTGGTCAGCGGCACGGTGACGCTGCAGGTCGCGCGTCAGGGCACACCGATGGTGATCGTGTACAAGTCGAACCCGCTGCTGTACACGCTGTTGGCGCAGTGGCTGCTTGCGACGGAGTTTTTTACGCTGCCCAACCTCATCGCGGGGCGCGAGATCGTGCCCGAACTCGTGCCGCACTTCGGCGGCGCGGCGCCGATCGCTGCGCAAGCCGGTGAGCTGCTCGACGATCCAGCGGTCGCCGCAGCTCAGCGTGATGCGCTCGGCAAGGTGGTGGGAGTGTTCACGGGCAAGCGAGCCGCGGTTGCGGCAGCCGACGTCATCGAGCGATTCGTGGACGATGCCCGCTCCTGAGCGGACGACTCACACGGGGCGCTCAAACATCGCGAGCGTGCACCATCCGTTGCCGATGCGGTCGGGAATCTCAAAGGAGCACAGAACGGGCGCACGCACGCCCACGCCTTTGTCGAGGCACCGGTGCGCGATCATCTGCGCGTCGTGCTCCGCAGCCGCTCGCTCCGTCGTGAACAACACGAGCAACACGCCCGCTGACCCGATGCATGGATCCGCTGTCAGCTTGCGGAGATCAGCGACGCAGCGCGACGCGACCGAGGCGTACGCCCGATTGGGGACCGGGACGCCGTCCACCGGCTCGAACTGCCCGGTGGCCTTCACCTCGATCCAGTAGGCCTCCTCCGCGCAGACGCCGGCGGGCGCAGGCTTGGGAGTTTGGGCAAAGAGCGTCTGCTCCGCCGCGTCCCGCTCGACCAGGACCTCGACGGGATCGATCAAAGCCCGAACGCCCAAGGGGAGCACCACGAGGTCGCACCGCTCGCGTTCCGCGCGGATCGCCCGCTTCCGCCGACCGGAGGGCGAGGCGGTTTGCCCGGGGTAGGGCTGTTCGAGGAGCACGCCGAACCCCGCCCGACGGAGCCCGGTCGCGAGCACGGGGTGGAGCGAGGTTTCATCGCGGGAGTCGAGTCCGTGGACCTCCTGGGCCCTCGTGAGGCGGGCTTCCTCGCGTCGGAGGCCGTCCGCTGCGGCATCGAGAAGGGCATGCACCTCCCACACGCCGCGAAGCCTCCGGGTTTGCATGATCGGCGTCAAGTCGTCATGCTCCTGACGTTCTCCGTCCGCTCAGCCGCGATCCCAGGGAGTGATCGGTCCCATGGAAAGAGTCAACGCGTTCGTCAACGGGCTCAACGGCATCCTCTTCCACGACTATGTCGTGTACGCCCTGCTCATCACCGGCGTGCTGTACACCATCTGGTCCGCGTTCGGGCAGTACCGGGCGCTCACGCACGGCGTGGCGGTCATCCGCGGCAAGTACGACGACAAGAACGACCCGGGCGCCATCAACCACTTCCAGGCCCTGTCCGCTGCACTGTCGGCGACCGTCGGGCTCGGCAACATCGGCGGCGTTGCGGTCGCGGTCACCATCGGCGGCCCCGGCGCGGTGTTCTGGATGTGGGTGATCGGCGTCCTCGGCATGGCGCTGAAGATGACCGAGGTCACCCAGTCCATGCTCAACCGGAACACCGACGATCCGGACAACCCGCACGGCGGGCCCATGTTCGTCGTGCGCAATGAGTTTGCGAAGCTCGGGCTCGCCCCGCTCGGCACCGTGGTCGGCGGGATCTTCTGCGTGACTCTGATTCTCTCCGCCATCACCGGCGGCAACATGTTCCAATCGTTCAACGTCGCCGAGGTCACCAATCAGTACATCCCGAGCATGCCCAAGCCTGTCATCGGCGTGGTGCTCGCGGTGGTCGTGGGGCTTGTCATCATCGGCGGCATCAAGCGCATCGGCTCGGTCGCGGGCAAGATCGTGCCGCTCATGTGTGGGCTCTACATGCTCGCCGGGATCATCGTGCTCGGGCTCAAGTTCCCGGAGATCCCGGGCATGCTCGCCCTGATCGTGAAGTCCGGGCTCGGCATCGAATCTCCGGAGCCGGGCGGCGCCTTCCTCGGCGCGAGCCTCGGGCTCGCGGCCAACTGGGGCATCAAGCGAGCGCTGTTCTCCTCCGAGGCGGGTCAGGGATCAAGCCCCATCGCGCACTCCGCGGCCAAGACCGACGAGCCGGTGCGCGAGGGCGTGGTCGCCGGGCTCGAGCCGTTCATCGACACGATCGTCGTCTGCACGATCACGGCCTTGGTCATCCTCTCGACCGACGCGTGGAATCGTCCGGGCGAGACCTCCTTCCCGGAGAGCGCCGCGATCAGCTTCGACCAGCGTCAGGGCGACAACGGCGACACCCGTTACATCCTCCAGACGCCGCCTCTGCCGGCGAAGAACGCCGAGGCGAAGCGCATCGGGCAGGTGCCCGCGGACGAGTCGGGTTGGAGCGATGGCGACTCGGTCTTCATGCTCGCGGAACTGGGCGAGATCAACGACACGCAGGGCACCAACCTCACGCAGGTCGCCGGAACCGTCACCGTCGAGGAGGACGGGCGGCGCACCGTGCAGTGGGCGCCGGTGGAGTCCGACTTCCCGCCAACGCTGCACTCGCGGGAGGTCTTCGTGAGCTACATCGGCGCGGGGCTCACCGCCCACGCGTTCGATCGCGCGGTGCCCGGGCTCGGCAAGTGGCTCATCATCCTCGCGAGTTGGCTCTTCGCGGTCTCGACGATGATCTCGTGGTCGTATTACGGCGAGCAGGGGGTGTACTTCCTCTTCGGCAAATCCGCCGGCGCGGTCGTGATGCCCTACAAGATCCTGTACTGCCTGCTGGTGTTCGTTTCCACCCTGCCGTTCATCCGCACCGAGCAGGAGCTCGACATGTGGACGACGCTGGGGCTCGGCGCGATGCTCGTCGCGAACATCCCCATCATGCTGGTGTTCGGATACAAGGCGATGGGCGCCTACCACGAGTACATGGGCAGGCTGAGGCGTGGTGAGCTCGACGCTGAGGCACACATGCCGGCGTCCATCTCCGATGTTGTCGAGGGCAAGGACGTCGAGTAGCCAGCCCGAGGGGCGGCGAGAGTCGATGCGGCGCAGGACGGCCGAGCCGGGGTTCGCTCCGAACCGTCATCGGTCCGGACCGTCTTACTGCACCAAGCCCTTCGTCAGGCGCATAAACGCGGTCTCGAGGTTCACCGGCTCTTCGGTAAAGAGCGTGAGGCGCAAGCCTCGGTTGATAAGAACGTTGGGCAGATCGGTCACGGCGTGCCCCCCGCCTTCGTCGAAGGTGACGTGAAACACCGCGCCCTCGCCGTTGGCGCCGGCGCTCTTGTGATCGGCATCATCCACGAGCGCGACCTTCTTCACACCCGGGAACTGCTCGAGCACCGCGCCCGCCTCTTGGATGCGATCGGCGACGCCGATATGCACCACGTGCCCGACGCGCGCCCGGCGCAGGATGTCCGAGACCTTGCCCGAGTAGAGCAGTTGCCCGCGCTCGATGATGCCCACGACGTTGCAAAGCTCCGCGAGCTCGTGCAGGATGTGGCTCGAGATCAGGATGGTCTTGCCCATCCGCTTGAGCTCTTTGAGGAGCTCACGGATCTCGATGCGGGCGCGGGGGTCGAGCCCCGACGCGGGCTCGTCCATCAGGAGCACCTTCGGGTCGTGGAGGAGCACGCGCGCGATCGAGAGCCGCTGCTGCATGCCGCGTGAGAGCGAGTTGACCTCGGCCGTCGCCTTGTAGTTGAGGTCGGTGAGCTCAAGCACGTCGCCCACGACCTTCTTCCGCTGCGCCCCATGGATGTTGTAGGCCGCAGCGAAGAACTCGAGGTACTCCATCACCACCATGTCTTCGTACGCGCCCATGAAGTCGGGCACGTACCCGATGAGCGGGCGGATCTGGCGGTTCTGGTATCCGACGGTGAGCCCGCACACCTGCGCCTGCCCGCTCGAAGGCTTGAGGAGCGTCGCGAGGATCTTGATCGTCGTGGTCTTGCCCGCGCCGTT
>JAUIFD010000001.1 GCA_030429485.1 Phycisphaerae bacterium
AGGCTCGCCCCTCGCACTCCGCCGGAGCTGGCCAGCCTATGTGAGAAGGCGATGGGCCGCCGGCCGGAGGACCGGTACGCCGGCGCGGCGGAGCTCGCCGCCGACCTCCGCGCGTTCCTCGAGAACCGGGTCGTCCAGGCGCACGGCGCGGGCGCCCTGCGCGAGATGCGGAAATGGGTCGAGCGGAACCGCGTCGTCGCGCTGACCGCGCTCCTCGCCGTCTTGTCGATCGTGGCCGTCGTCTCGCTCGCCTGGTTCGAGCTCCGCGACGAGCGCGACGCGACGGGCCGCGAGGCGCGGCGAGCTAAGGAAGCTCTGCGCCGCGCGGACGAGGAAGCCGAGAAGGCCGCCGATGCGCTCTTCAACGCGCTCGGCGGCGAGGGCATGCTCGGCAAGGTCGGCGGGATGATCCTGAAGTTCATCGGCTCCTCGCCGCAGTCGCAGGCGCTCGCCAAGATCATGCTGATGGAGACCATGTCCCGAGCGGAAGACCTCATGGCCCTCCAGGTGGGCGGGATCGGCGATCTGATGGAAGTACTGATCGACCAGCGCAACGAGGTCGTGATCGCCGACGTGCTCACCATCCGCGACGACGAGCCCGACGTACGCGACATTGCGATCTTCTACGGCGCCGGGCACTTCCCGCACCTCGAGGAGCGCCTCGCCGAGGAGGGGTGGGAGCTGGAGGACTCGTTCTGGATTCCCGCGATCACCGTCGACATCACGGCTGCCGGCCTCGACCCGTCGCAGATCAACATGATGCGTTCCATGATCCGCTCGGCCCTTGACATGCAGCTCCAGGCGATGGAAAGCGAGGCGCGGTAGCCCGAGCGCGATGAGGCTCCGGAGCGGGTACGCCCGGCAACGCCTGTGGTCCCGAATGGCGGCGCATGCGGCGGCCGACCTCCTCGTGACGGCGTTCTGTCTCATTTGCCTGTTGGGCGCGAGTGAGGGCTCGGCGCCGGTGTTCGGCGTCATCCTGAGCGCAGCGGTCATCGCCGGCGTCGTGTGCTTCGCCTTCGCCGATGTTCGGCGAGCGCGGGCGGATACCGCGTACGAGCGGTGGCGCCTCAGCCACCGATGCTTGTGCGGGTACACCGTCTCGCGGATCTTGGAGCGATGTCCGGAGTGCGGGACGGAAGGGCCGACACTCTGATCTCAAACGGTGTCGATCACTGCTCGTTGCAGTCAAACCCGTAATAGAACTTGCTCTCGACGATCTTCCCGCCCTTGACCCTGTAGTGCGCCGCCTCCTTCATCTCCATGCGCTGATTCGCGAACGGGCCCTGCTTCGCGGTCACGTCCATGGTCATGAAGCAGACGAACTCATCGTCGTGCGGATACGGGCCGTCGACGTCGCCGCCGTGGATCTCGTGGTTCTCGACGAACCAGTCTGAGCCCGCGAGCAGGGCCGGCTTGCCCTTGGTGACGCGGCCCTTCGGCCCGCCTTCCATCGCCTCGATCGAGACGGCGTCATCCGCGTAGAGCTCTTCGATCGCCTTGCGGTGTTCGCCAGCCCTGCACAGTTCGACAAGGCGCTTGCCAACAGTCATGGTGTCCATGTGATGTTCCTTCTGTGGTTCCTTAGCGCGGGGATACCGGCGTGAGTCTACTGGAGTCTCTCCTTGCGGATCCATGCGCCGTCCATCATCTGGTTCCAGGACGCTTCGGAGCCCGCAGGGCGGGCCCAGACGCGCCAGAGATACCGGTCGCCCTTGAGTTCGACCTCTTGGCGGATCGTCATCTCGCCGGTCGGCATGCTGGTGTTCCACTCCGCGAAGAGAACGGGGTCGCCATCGTCCGACTCGCGTATCTCGTTGGTGATCGCTCGGGCGGTGCCGTCGTAGGTGAACCCGTATGACGTGAACTCGCCCGTCTCCTTGTCGATCGACATCACCGTGAGGTAGCGCTGGTACTTCTCGCCATCTTCATTGATGGCGATCACCTTCGACTCCACGAACTGCCCGTTGAGTCCGACGCGGTACTCGTTGCGCGCCCAGATCGGGCTTCCGTCGGCCCACGCGCCGTCGATCTCGTACGCGTGCCCGACGAGCGGGGCGAGGACGGCGTAGCGCTCATCGAGCTTGGGTGAATCGTCGAACACGCCGCGGGAACCGAAGCCCAATGCGCCGAGTACGACGACACCGAGCACGCCCATCATGAGAGTCTTGCGTTGCATCATCATCCGTCTCCTGTCTGAGGTGAATCAGGTGTGCAGCCCCGACTCGCGCCGGGCCTCCGTTTCGAGCAGATCGAGATACGCGCGCAGTTGTCCAACGGACTGATCGAACGGCTCAAGCGAATCGCGAGCCCGCGCCTGCATGATGCCGCCTTCCATCACCGTGAGGATGAAGCGCGAGAGCGCGCGCCGATCGCACGCCGCAGGCAGGCGCTCCCCCGCGGCCTCAAGCCACGCCAGAATCGAGTCGGCCCAACCCTCAAAGTTGCGATCGATCTCGACCCTCGCCTGAGGGTTCGTGTCGGCCACTTCCAGCGCGAGGTTGCCGATCGGGCACCCCTGGCGGCACCCGCTCGCCTCCATCCCGCCCCGATACCACGCGAGCAGCGCGAAGACGCGCTCGATCGGGTCGGCCACTTCGCGCTCGATCGGGTCCATGACGACCGGGCGGAGCAGTTGCTGGTACCGAGTCAGCACCCCGAGCAGCAGCGCCTCCTTGTTGGGGAACGCGTGGTAGAGGCTCCCGGCGTGGGCGTTGGCCTCGCGGAGGATGGTCGCGACGCCAGTCGAGCCGTACCCCTGCTCGTAGAACAGCCGCATCGCCGCCTCCAGAATCCGCTCGCGTGTCTCGCTCACCGGCTTTGTCCTTGAGTGATCGTTCAAGATAGTACCCCGCATTTGAGCGATCATTCAAGTCCCCCAGAGATCACGCGAGGCTCGTCGATCGTCCGATAGGTAGACTTGTGTCGGGAGGCGAACCGCCGGGCGTGCGCCACGGCGTGAGGAGTATCTCGAACATGCTGTCCGCGACTGTGTCGACGCGCTGTGCCCGTGCCTGCTTGGCGCTCGCGCTCTTCGCGTCCTCTGCCGGAGCCGATCCGCTCGAGCTCGTGATCGATCTGTCGGCTCAGACGATCGACTGGGTCGATGGCACGTCGGTCTCGCGCATGCCGGGGGTCGACGACACCCGGTTTGGCACGATGAGCGGCGTGGATGCGGCCTTCACTTCCCCGCTCGCGTCCTACGCCGGCCCTGGAGTGTTGACGCAAGTCGCGCTCGACCTTGACCCCACGGGGCGCGCGATCATCGGCGTCGGGCTGGTGACCACAGGCATGCCTGGCGTCGGGGACTCCTTTTCGGGCACGCCCGACGTGGGTGCATCGCCGGTCTTCGCGGCGGGCGGGTTTGACACCCTATCCAGCCTCGGACGCACGTCCTACTTGCTCCCGCCTGTTGGTTCATGGGACAGCGGCGTGCGCGTGACGGTCGTCCCGTGCATGGGAGTCGTGCCGGTGGCGCTTGCGTGCGTGGTCACGGGCGCGCGGCGGCGCCGATAGGCGGAGCCGCGTCACAGCCCGGGCGGGCGGAGGTGCTTGCGGCTTGCCGCGCGGTAGGCCGTGAGCACACCAAGCGCCAGAAACAGCGCGTGATTGCCGAACTTGGTTGACAGATCGCGGACCGCGATCCAGGTGTCTTTCGCCGGCGTGAGCCACGCGTGCGAGTAGGCGAGGTAGGTCGCGGGCCAGACGACGCCCGCGTAGAGCGCGAGCGTGAGCGCGCCCGCGGCGATCCCGAGCGCTGTCGAGCCACGCCCAGCGGCGCGCGCCGCGGTGAGCCCCAGCGCAAGCCCGGCCGGCCAGGCGAGGATGTCGAATCGGTCGTGCGTCATCCACGCGAGCGCGAGCCAAGCCGATGCAATCACGAGGCACACCGGCGCCAGCGCGAGCCACCCGAGGATCGTGCGCTCCGGCGGATGTGCCGCGTCGGGCAGCGGGGCGGTCGGGCGCGCCGGGGTGTCATGCCCGAAGCGCGCGCGCAACTCGGCGAGGCGCGGATCTGAAGGGACCGCGCCAGCCGGCGCGGCGTTCGCGCGACCGTCGCCGCCGTGGGCGGATCGGTATTCGCCGACCATGCGCAGGTAGCGGGCCGCCCGCGCGCGGAAGTCGTCGGTCCACTCCAGCCCGAGATCAGCGTACGCGCGCTCAAGCTCGGCGAGCGGATCGGCGACGAGGTCCTGGTATCGAGCCCGCGCCACACGCGCGCCGCACGAATCCGCATCCCGCAGAAACTTCGCCTCCGTGCGCGCGTACTCGTCGATCAGCCGCTCGCGCAGCTCTTGCTCGTCCGGCGCGTCCTCGAGCAGAAAGCCGGCAAGACGCCGGTGCAGCGAGAGGTTGGAGCGCATCACCGGCTCGGGCTCGCGCGAGACGTGTATGCAGCGGACACGATCGGCCCCGAGCAGGTCGGTGAGCTCCGCGAGGCGCGCGGTGTGGCTCGGTGTTTTGAGCAGGATCGCCTTGTCCGTGCGCCCGAAGGGCGTGCGCGTGATCTTCCATAGGAACACCCGCGTGGCGTGCCGCCAGCGCGACATCTCCCGGTCGGTGAGCGCACGCAGGTCGTGGAAGCGTCCCCAGTGCTCAGCTCGCGAGGGGAAGACCAGACGCCCCGGGAGCGAACTCGCCAGCGCGAGGTTGCACGCGGCGAAGTCGTCTTCCGCCGGCCAATCCGGGCCGAAGGGCACGTCATCCTGCGGACGCTTATTCGGAAGAAACGGGATGAGTGCTGCGCGCAGCAGCGCCCACGAGAGCCACCACCCGTGCGGGGCGAGCGCCTGATTCCATCGCGGCGTCGTGAAGCGGGGGTCGCACGAGAGCAGGTTGTGCAGGTGCGTCGTGCCGGAGCGGTAATACCCGACGACGATGACGACGCCGGGCGCATGATCGAAGTGCGCGGCTCGCGCGCGCAGCACGGGGGCAAGCGCAACGCGCTCGGGGAGCGTGAGGAGCGTGCCGAAGGCGGAGCCCGTAAGCGCCCACGCGAGGCGCGCCCAGTAGCGTGGCGTCACGCGCCAGCGCGCGTCGGCGAGCAGGCGCGCCCAGACATCGAGCGGCGCGAAAGCCATGAAGTGGTTGACGAGCGGCGCGATGGGCGAGCGCACGCTAACTCCCGCCCGAAGCTCGCCCGGTCGCGGCGGCGGCCGCCGCGGCGCCGAGCGCTTCGAGGCGTCCGACGCAGCGCGACGCCTGCGCGCGCGCGAGCACGTGCGGGAAGAGCGTGATGAGCGCGATGATGAGCCCGAAGGCGGTGGTGTAGAGCGCCTCGGCGATGCCGCCCGCGCCCCCCGCCGGATCGGGCGTCGAGGATTCGACCCCGAGCAGGCGGAACGAGCGGATGATGCCCGTGACGGTGCCGAGGATCCCGAGCATGGGCGCGGCGGTGATGATCGCGGACATCAGCGCTGCAAATCGATCGATTTGTCTGCGAGAGGATTCGATCAGTTCGTAGGCGTGGGCTTCGACCGCCGCGGGGGAGCCGACGGATGCGGTATCGAGCAGCGCCGCCGCCGCCCTGCCGTAGAGCGAGCCGTCCTGCTCGGCGAGGGCTCCAGCGCCGCGGAGGTCGCCCGTGCGGGCCTTGGCGGTGAGGGCTTCGATCGCCTTGCGGCGGCGGCGGGAGTGGAGCCCGGTCCAGAAGAGCGCCCGCTCTGCCGCGAGCGCGACCGCGATGAAGCTCATCGCGAGCAGCGGGTACATCACCCACCCGCCGGCGATGAAGACAGAGCGCAGGGTCGCGATGGCGTCGGCCATGGGGTGGAGGGTACATTGCCCGCGGGACGGAGGCCGAATGATCGTGGCGACCGGAGAAGAACTGCGGGCGAGGCTTGCGTCGATCGCGACGCAGGTTGACGCGTGGCTCGAGCGGGCGGTCGATGGGCTCGATCTGCCCGCCAATCTCGACGAGGCGGTGCGCTACGCCCTGCTCGGCGGGGGCAAGCGCGTGCGCCCCGGGCTCGCGTGGCTCGCGGCGGAGGCTGCTGGGGCGAAGAGCGGTGAGGTCGCCTTGCCTTCGGGCGGGGCGGTCGAACTCGTGCACGCGTTCAGCCTGGTGCACGACGACCTGCCCGCGATGGACGACGACGATCTGCGTCGCGGTCGGCCCACCCTGCATGTGCACGCCGGCGAGGCGATGGCGATCCTCGCGGGCGATCTGATGCTGTCCGCTGCGTACGAGATGCTCGCGCGCGGGGCGGATTCCGGCGTCGGCGCGGTGCTCTGCAACGAACTGGCGATCGGCACGCGGGGCATGATCGCGGGGCAGGTGCTCGACACGCTCGGCGAGCCCGGCGCCGAGCGGCGCGAGCCTCTGGAGCAGCTCGAGCGCATCCACCGCCTGAAGACGGGCGCGCTGATCCGTGCGGCGATGCGGATGGGCGCGATCGCGGGTCTGGCCAAGGCTGAGGGCGGGGTTCCGGGCGAGAAGCACCCGGTGCTCGTCGCGATCACCGGATACGCCGAGTCGATCGGGCTGATGTTCCAGGTGGTGGACGACCTATTGGATGTGGAGCAGGAGGCGTCGGAGGTCGGGAAGCGGACGGGCAAGGACGAGGCCGCCGGCAAGCTGACCTACCCGGGTCTCCTCGGGGTGGAGGGCGCTCGCGGGCGCGTCCGGGAACTGCTGGACGCGTCGCTCGGGTCGCTCGAAGGGCTGGGCGACCGGGGTGTTGAACTCGCGGATGTCGCCCGCGCGCTCGCCTCTCGCAAGAAGTAGCGAACGAGAAGGGGGCGAAAGGCGAACGAGGGGAGCGAACCGGCGCGACCGGCGAGCCCTACACTGATTTCAGAAGATCGTGAAAGCCGCGGATGTGCCCGGCTCGCAGGAGGCGTGATGACGATCCTGAGCAAACTCCGCTCCCCCGCCGACCTGCGCGAGCTCCCGCTCGATGATCTCGATGTCGTCGCGAGTGAGATCCGTGAGGCGATCATCAACCGTGTGAGCCAGACCGGGGGGCATCTTGCGCCCAACCTCGGCGTGGTGGAGCTCACCATCGCGCTGCACCGCGTATTCGACTTCGGGCACGACCGATTGCTCTTCGATGTCGGGCACCAGTGCTATCCGCACAAGCTGCTGACCGGACGTTTGCCCATGCTCGACGCCCTGCGCACGCGGCGTGGGATGGCGGGCTTCCCGGAGCCGCGCGAGTCGGCCTTTGACCTGTTCAGCGTGGGGCACGCGGGGACGGGCATCTCGACCGCGGTGGGGATGGCGCGGGGCGACACGCTCGCGGGCGACGCCTACGAGCCCAACGAGCGTCCGGACGGGCGACGCGTCGTGACGCTGATCGGCGACGCGTCGATCGTCAACGGCGTGGCGATGGAGGGGCTCAACAACGCGGGCACGCTCAAGCGGCAGTTCCTGGTCATTCTGAATGACAACGGGATGTCGATCTCGAAGCCGCAGGGCGCGGTGTCGCAGTACTTCAATCGCGTGCGTCTGAGCCACACCTACGCCGACTTCAAGAAAGCGGGCAAGCAGGTGCTCAAGCACGTGCCGGGTGGATCGATGCTGGGCGAGGCGTACCACCGCGCCGGCGAGATGACCAAGGCGATGATCGCGCACCGCGGCGAGCACATCGGGTGGTTCGAGCACTTCGGGCTGGTGACGGTGGGGCCGATCGACGGGCACAACATCCGCGAGCTGATCGAGTTTCTGTCGGAGGCTCGCGAGTTTGACCGCCCGATGGTGCTGCACGTGAAGACGCAGAAGGGCAAGGGCCTGCCCTACGCCGAGGAGGACGCGACGACCTTCCACTCGCCGCCGGCGCACCGGTACGACCCGGATTCGTGCCGGGTGGAGATCCAGAGTTCGGGTCGGTCGTTTACCACGGCGGTCGGCGAGGCGATGGTGGGGGTGATGGAGCGCGACGAGAAGGTCGTCGCGTGCACGGCCGCGATGCCGGGCGGCACGGGCATGGACAAGGTGCTCGAGGCGTTCCCGGAGCGTTCCTGGGACGTGGGCATCTGCGAATCGCACGCGATGGACATGATGGCCGGGCTCGCGAAGACGGGGGCCAAGCCGTTCTTCGCGGTGTATGCGACGTTCCTTCAGCGGGCGTTCGATCAGGCGTTTCAGGAGGTCTCACTCCAGGGCTTGTCGGTGCGTTTGCTGCTCGATCGGGCGGGGCTCGTGGGGGGCGATGGCGCGGTGCATCACGGGTTCTGCGACGTTTCGATCTTGCGGACGCTCCCCGGCGCGTGCCTGACCGCCGCGATCGACGAGCCGAGCCTGATCGCGGCGATCGAGTTCATGCGCGGGTATGAGGAAGGGCTCAGTGCCGTGCGCTACCCACGCGACGCGGTGAGCGGGCGGCTTGCGGCGAGTGCTTGCCCGGCGTTTGAGCTGGGCAAGGCGCGGTGCCTGACGCCCGAGCTCGACGTGCTCTCGGGCGAGAGCGAGTCGAAGATGCCGGACGTCGCGGTGCTGGCGTTCGGCACGCCCGCGATCGCGGCGCTCGACGCCGCGGACGCGCTCGCGGACGACTACCGGGTTGGTGTGTGGGACGCGCGCTTCGCCAAGCCGGTGGATGCGAAGCTCGTGCGTGCGCTCCTGTCGCGCAACATCCCCGTGGTGACGGTCGAGGACCACTCGGTGGTCGGCGGATTTGGAGCCGCGGTGCTGGAGTGTGCGGGCGAACTCGGGCTCGACGCGTCGCACGTGGTGCGTCTGGGGCTGCCCGACGCGTGGGTGTACCAGGACTCGCGCAAGGCTCAGCTCGCCGAGGTCGGGATCGACGCAGCGGGCATCACGCGGGCGGTGCGCACCGCGGTGGACCTGCGACGGAGCGGTGCGCCTGGCGGGGCGTTGCGGACGCCGACCGAGGGCGTGACGCGGGTGGGTTGACCTGAACCGCCGGATTACTCAGGCGCCGCCGGCAACCCCACGCCTCGGATCCAGATCGTGCCGCCCCAGGCGGAGTCGATGTCGAGCGTTTGGGCGAGCACGTCCGTTGAGGGCACAAACTCGAAGTCCGCGACGCTCGCGTCGAAGTCGTCCGGCAGGTCGTGCCCGGAGGACATGACGCTGCTCCCGTTGCCGCCGGCGCCGGTTGCGGTCGCGACCGCGAGCGAGTGTCCGTCGCCCCAGTGCATGACGACGCGATACGCCGAGGGCAGGGGGGCGTCCTGGATGCGGATGGCGAGGGAGAGCGACTTGCCGCCGTCGGCATCGGTCCGGACTTGAGCGCGCGAGATCGTGACCGCCTCCGCCATCGCCTCGCGTGCGGATTCATCCTCGATGAGCGTGTAGAGCGGTGCGTCGGGCGCGACCACGTTGAGCGGGATCGTCTGCTGGCGCTCCGAGACCGCGAGCGGCGGGGTGCCCATGGCGGTGCGCACCTCGACCGCGTACGCGAGTTCCAGCACGTGTTCGCCGGGCTCGTCGAGGGTCAGTGCGTTGGAGGAGATCCTGCCGCCACCCCCGCCGCCTGACATGCCGATCGCCCCGCCGCCGAGCACTCCGAGCGTCGGTTCGCCGTCGAGTCGGCAATCACGCTCTTGGACGGTGAACCAGTACGTCGCGCCGCCCAGGCGCATCTCGCCGAAGTCGATGGTGACGTTGGAGTCGTCACCCGCGCGCAGCGTGTCCCGCACGAGCACCTGTGTGCCGATGCAGCGTCCGTAGTACGTATCCATCGCGGCTTGGTCCAGCACGCCGGTGGAACCGGCGTATTCCACGATGTCGCCGTACCCCGTCGCCCACGACGCGGTGGGGTCGCCCTGGAGATCGAGCGCGATCCTCGCGAGGCGCCCGAGGCGCTCGTCGTCGGTTCTGCCCTTGAGCACACGTGACGCGAGCTCGTCGATGACGCCCTGGTCGAAGGACGCGCCGAACCCTCGCATCTCCTGCTCAAGGAGCCACGCGGGCTTGATCGTGTTCCAGTTGAACGACGATGCGGCGCCCCATGTCAACGCGCCGGCCGCGACGAGGGCGACCGTGAGCCCGAGCATGCCCAACGCGACCGCGCCGCGGCGCTTGCGCCGGGCGCCATCGCGCACGGCCTTCGGACGGGCGAGGTCGGCGGAGCACTCAGGGCAATGCGCGGGGCGCGGATCGAGCCCGATCAGGTCGTACCGACACCTTCGGCAGACGGGATGGTCATCGACGCGCCGCCCGCGCCACCCGATGACGAGCATCGCAAGGGAGATCACGCCGATGGCGATCACTGCAGCGAGGACGATCGGAGCGAGCGACATTCCCATCGGCCCAGTGTCGCGGCGTGCGCACGGGTGTCAACCCTGGCCCGATTGAGATTCGGTCGCGGCGCGTCGGGGCTACGCGATGTTGCGCTTTGGCTTGGTGTGGCGGATGATCTCGCCCGTCGCGAGGTAGACGACGTCCTCGGCGATGTTCGCCATCAGATCGCCCACTCGCTCGAGTTCGCGCGCCACTCGGCAGATGGCGAGGCCCACCTCGGGGTGCGACGGATCGGCGCGCATGAGCGCGATCGTCTCTTCGTGCGTGCGGTCGTGCAGGCGGTCGAGCGTCTTGTCTGACAGCACGATCCTGCGCGCCGTCTCGACGTCCTCGTCCACCACCGCACGCAGCAGATTCTGACACACGATCGGCACCCGCTCGCCCAGCTCGATCAACGCCATCGGCCATGCGGGCGCGAGATCGGGCTCCAGCCTCATCGCTACCTTTGCGATGGAGCACGCGTGGTCGGCCACGCGCTCGATGTCCGCGTTGACCTTCAGCACGAACGCCAGACGCCGAAAGTCGCGAGCCATGGGCTGCTGGAGCGCGAGCAGGCGGTAGCACTCGGCCTCGATCGCCACTTCCTCCGCATCGATGCGGTCGTCCCGCTGGCGCAGCGCGCGCGCACGCTCGGCGTCGAGCTCCCACAACGCCGCGACCGCCTGGTTGAGCATCCCGATCGCCATCGACGCCTCGCGCACCAGGCGGCGCTGAATCGCGAGCAACTCCTCGCCGAACTGCGATCGCGGGGGCGGCGAGGAACGTGGGATATCCGGGCGGTTCGGCGGCAACTGGGCGTCCATCCTGGGTCTATCGGCAAGCGAGCGGATAACCTAGGAATGATCCGGCGTTCGGGGAAGTGGGATGCACTGATTTGGCCGAGCGATGTGAAGGTTGCATGCAGAATGGCTCGCTCAATCCCGCCCAGCGCCTCGTCCGGGCCGGGTTTGGCCCGTTGTCAGGGCGGGTCGGGAACGCCGTCAAGACCGTCGAGCGTCTGGCGACACCCGCGCCAGCGGCTGGGGCGCAAGACGAGCTTCGTTACTGGATCGACGCGGCTGCGGGCCGGGCGGGGCTGCCCGGGCCGCTCTGGGAGACGTTCGGTCGTTGGCAGCGGACGCGCCTCTTCGAACTCGGTGATCGTCTTGGGCTCGCAAGTGGTCTCGTGCCGGGTGAGGCGATCACCGGCCCGCTCGCGGCGTGGTGCGCGCGCCAGCGCGTGGTCGAGATCGGTCCGGGGCCGCACCCAGCGGTTTGCGAAGCGAGGTGGCGGTCGGCGATCGCGGTGGACCCGCTGGCGGACCGCTACCTCGAGCACGGGCTTGTGCCGCCGCACGCGGATCGCGTGGTGTGGATCGATGCGCCGGGTGAGCGCATCCCGCTCGCGTCGGGGTCGGCCGACCTTGTGATCTGCGAGAACTGCCTTGACCATGTGCGCTCGCCGGAGGCGGTCGTGCGCGAGATGCGCCGGCTGTTGCGCGAGGGAGGGCTCGTGTGGGTTCTGGTCGACATGATGGACGAGGGCGACGAGCTGCACCCACACCCGTTCGACGAGGCACGGGTGCGTGCGCTCTTTGCTGCGGGTGGTTTCGAGGTGCAGTGGGCGGCGGTCTGGGACGGGCACTCGCACCCGCGCGCGCACGGGCAGTGGCGTGCGCTTCTGCGGGCAGCGAATCGAGAGGGATGATGGATGGGTAGCCGATGGTGGGTTGCGGAAGCGTGGGCGAGCTCTCCGATGTTCCTCTTTGAGTGGGTGTTCTGGGTGATCTTCTCGATCACGCTGCACGAGCTTGGGCACGGGTGGGCGGCGATCCGGGCAGGCGATCGCACGCCGATCGAGCTCGGGCACATGACGTGGAACCCACTCGTGCACATGGGGCAGATGAGCCTGCTCATGTTCGCGATCGTCGGGATCGCCTGGGGGGCGATGCCGGTGAACCCGTCGCGCTTTCGTGGGCGTTGGGACGACGCGATCGTGGCGCTCGCCGGGCCGGCGATGAACCTGCTGCTCGCGCTCGCTTGTGTCATCGTCGCTTCGTTGTGGAACGCCTTTGCGCTGTCGCGCGTCCCGGAGCACGTTGCGAGCAACGTCGACCTGCTCTTCACCTGGGGTGCGGTGCTCAACTTCGTTCTGCTGTTCTTTAACCTGATCCCGGTGCCGCCTCTCGATGGGTCGCGGGTCGCTGCGACGTTCTTTCCTTCATACGACCGCGTGCTGGGCACCGAACAGGGGCGGATGATCGCCCTGTTCGCGTTCATCGCGCTGTTCTGGTTCGGCGGGGAGTACCTTTTCGCCGGGGCTGCTTTCGCCACTGGGACGCTTATGGGTTTGCTCGGATTCGTCCTGCCTTGACGGTATTCTGATGGCGATGGCTCGTCGCCGGTCGAACCGGACACGGTTCTCCCCGATCGTGATCGGGGCGGCCGTGTTCTCGATCGTGTCGGGGCTCGTCTTCGCCGGGTGGGTCGCCTCGCGCGACCCGGCGGTCATCGATCGGTTCTCGGATGATGGGGGCACCGATCTGGGCGGGTCCGGCCCCTCCGCGACCGGCGGCGGCTCTCCCGAGATTCAGCCCAACGCGGGGCACGAGGGCACGCCGATCGAGTTTGACCCCAAGCACCTCGACGAGTTCCGGTAATCCCCCGGGCGCAAACCGGCAACCCCCGCCCGCGCCGGTGCGAATGACCCTGCGTCGCATCCACCCCCCTCGGAAGGTCTCGTGATGAAGCGTTCGGGTCGCACGCTGTCGGTCGTCCTCACTCTGGTGGGCGGCTCCGCCTCCGCGCAGTTCGTGGATGCCCCGAGCGATCCCGCGCCCGATCTCGAGACGGTGTACTACGACTGGGTCCGCGACGACGGCGTGCTCGCGGGCGGGCGGACCGAGTTGGTGATCGACCGCGGGGTGTATCCGACGCCGGGCGTCGCCGGCGTGCAGCTCATCGGGACGTTCGCCGAGAGCGACGCGCTGCCCAACCGCGTGGATGTTGTCTTTGTGGGCGACGGGTACACCGCGGGTGAGCTCGGGCTCTACGCGGTGCAGGCCGACAGCTTCGCGGACGAGTTCTTTTCGTACGAGCCGTTCACGAGCTACCGCCCGCTCTTTCAGGTGCATCGGGTCGATGTGGTCTCGAACGAATCGGGCGTGGACAACGATCCGTCGAGGGGGATCAATCGTGACACCGCGCTTGATATGGCGTACTGGTGCAACAACACGGAGCGCCTGCTCTGTGTCAACGTGGGCAAGGCGTACTCCTACGCCGCCACCGCCCCGTATCTCGATGTCGTGGTCGCGATCGCCAACTCGTCGAAGTACGGCGGCGCGGGGTACCCGTCGAGCGATCTCGCCACCGCTGCGGCAGGCAACGGCGCCGCGGTTGACATCGTGATCCACGAGCTCGGGCACGCGTTGGGCGACCTCGCGGACGAGTACACCTACGGCGGGCCGACCAACTACACGGGGCCCGAGCCTTCCGCTCCCAACGCGTCGGTCTATGACTCGACCACCATGCATTCGCTGCAGCGCAAGTGGTATCGGTGGATCGGGACGAGCATGTCGGGCTTTGATAACCCGGTGTCCACGTACGAGGGCTGCAACTACTCGGTCAACGGCATCTACCGCCCGTCGAACAACTCGATGATGCGGGCGCTTAACCGCCCGTTCAACCTCCCGTCCGCCGAGGCGCTGATCGTGCAGATCTACAGGCTTGTGGACGTGATCGACGCCCACGCGCCGCAGTCGCCCGCGCCGCCCGCCGACAGCTCGCTCTGGGTCGACCCGGTCGACCCGCTGACGGGCACGATCGAGATCGGGTGGACACTCAACGGGGCGCCGGTCGGCGATGGGAGCGCCACGCTCGACCTCGCACCGCTGGGCGCCCGAGCGGGCGATGTGGTTCGGGCGACTGTCGTCGACGCCACGCCGTGGGTGCGCAACGAGACCGATCGCGCCAATCACATGACGCACACCGTGCAGTGGACGCTGGGGCAGGTCGCCTGCCCGGCCGACCTGACCGGCGAGGGTGACGTCAACGTCAATGACTTCTTCGAGTTCCTGTCGCTCTATCAGGCCGGGGATGTGCGGGCTGACTTTGTGCCCGGTGGCGGGATCAACACCATCGACTTCTTCGCGTTCTTGGCGGCGTACCAGCAGGGGTGCTGAGGGCTAGCCTTGGGCTCGCATGACCGAGCCGAGCCCACTTGAGCCTCCCCCGCACCTGACGAGCGCGCAGTTCCGCGAGCTCGGGAAGCGCGCCGTTGATTGGGTCGCGGACTACCTGGAGCGTGTGGAGCGATTGCCGGTGCGATCACCCGACGCGCCGGGCGCCGGGCTCGCGCGCCTGCCCGAGTCGCCACCGGATGATGGGCTCGGCGGTGCGAGCGACCCGCTTGGCGCGTGGGATGCGGTGTTTGATGATCTCACCCGTGTGATCGAGCCTGGGTTGACGCACTGGCAGCACCCGTCGTTCTTTGGGTACTTCCCGTGCAACGCCTCGGGGCCCGCGGTGGTGGGGGAGCTGCTCAGCGCGGGGCTCGGCGTGCAAGGCATGCTCTGGGCGACGAGCCCGATCGCGACCGAACTCGAGACCCGTGTGCTCGACTGGTGCGCGGAGATGTTCGGCCTGCCCTCGGCGTTCCGATCGTCCGGGGCGGGCGGCGGGGTGATCCAGGGGACCGCGAGCGAGGCGACGCTCTGTGCGCTCACGGCGGCTCGGGCGCGGGCGGTGGAAAGCGATGCTGCTCAGGATCGGTGCGTGGCATATGCGTCTGATCAGGCGCACTCGTCGGTGCTCAAGGCCGCGATGATCGCGGGGCTCGCGCGCGGGCCGGATGATCGCGAGCGCGTGCGTCTGATCGGGACGGACGAGTCTGGGCGCATGCGGGTGAAGATGCTGCGCGAGGCGATCGAGGCGGACCGTGCGCGCGGGCTGGCGCCAACGTTTGTTTGCGCGACGATGGGTACAACCGGCACCGGGGCGTTCGACTCGATCGACGAGATCGCGGGCGTGGTGGGTGAGTGTGCACCCGGAGCATGGCTGCATGTGGACGGCGCGTGGGCGGGGTGTGCGCTGGTGTGTCCCGAGCATCGCGCGATCGCGAAGGGGATCGAGCGGGCCGATTCGTTCTGCACGAACCCGCACAAGTGGTTGCTGACCAACTTTGATTGCGACCTGTTCTGGGTGCGCGATCGCGCGGCCCTCACGCGGGCGCTCGCGATCACGCCGGAGTACTTGCGCAACGCGCCGACCGACGCGGGCGCGGTGGTCGACTATCGCGACTGGCAGGTGCCGCTCGGACGCAGGTTCCGAGCGCTCAAGCTGTGGCTCGTGATCCGGCACTACGGCGTGGAGGGTCTGCGTGCGCACATCCGGCAGCACGTGGAGTGGGCGTCCTGGATCGAGGGTCGCGTACGTGCTGACGGGCGGTTTGCGTTGGCGGCGCCTCGGGCGCTTGGTCTGGTGTGTTTCCGGCTCGTCGCGGGCGACGCCGCGACGCGCACGCTCATGGATCGGATCAACGCCTCCGGACGAGCGTTCTTCTCGCACGCGACCGCCGTCGGGCGCGATGGAGAGCCGACGATGTTCATCCGGATGGCGATCGGCGCGACACGGACGGAGTTCGAGCACGTGCGCCACGCGTGGGAGCTGGTCGTGCGCACGGCTCAGGAGGTGCTCGGGTAATGCGGATCATCGGAGGGGCGTTCCGGCGTCGTCAGCTTGCGAGCCCACCGGACGGGACGCCGACGCGCCCGATGCCGGACCATGTGCGCGAGGCGATCTACAACCTGCTGCGCGGGCACTTTGAGGGCGAGACGGTGTACGACGGGTTCTCCGGCACGGGTTCGGTGGGGCTCGAAGCGGTGAGTCGGGGGGCGTCGCGCGTCGTGCTGGTGGAGAAGGACAAACGTGTCGCGGGCGTGCTGCGTGAGAACATTGAGACACTCGGCGTCGGTGAGCGGTGCGAGGTCGTGGTGGGCGATGCGCTCGGCGCGGGCGCGCTCGCGCGGTGTCCGGATCCGGTGCATGTTGTGTTCTTTGATCCGCCGTACGCGATGACGCGCGACGCCGGCTCGTGGCGGCGCGTGTGTGCGCAGTTCTCGAAGCTCGTCGGGCGGTTGGATGAGACGGGGTATGCCGTGTTGCGCACACCGTGGCCGGCGGTGCGTGAGGTTGGGGCGGAACGAGAGCACGAGAGCCTTGAGTTGACCATCGAGGGCGCGGTAGGGCCCGAAACGCACGCGTACGGCACGACTGCGGTGCATCTTTACATGCGCGACCGAGGCGAGTGATCAAGCGTCCCGCTGTGATTCTGCGCGGCAGTTGTGAGTTGTCAGGCGACCATTGGCAAGTGGCGGGGTTCTTGGTATGCTCGATGTTGGTTCGCGGGTTCGCCCGCGCCGTAGACGGAGGCGCGTATGCACCGACCCCTCCTGCACCCGGTCGAGTATCCCGACGATGGCGGGCCCGAGCCGGTCCCGGTCAACCGCAAGGGCGAACCGACACCGGAGGCTCAGCCGACGAGCAAGATCCGATTCGGGAGCGAGGTCAAGCGGCACGAGGACAGTTGGAATCGCACGCCGAACACGCCGGGCACCGGCGCGATTCATGTGCGCAGCTTCCGGGCGAAGCTTTCCGATGACGCCCTTGCTTACCTCGATCAGCAGATCAACGAGTGGCTCGACGCGCACCCGCAGTATGAGGTGAAGATCGTGACGACCGCGATCGGCGAGTGGAGCACGAAGCTCGGCAAGGAGCCGGGGATCATCGTTAACGTCTGGGTGTGACCGGGCCTGCCGAGTAGGACGGCAGGCGGTGTCCCGCGCCGACCCTTTCTGGGTGTGTCGTTCTTTGTTCGGAACTGCGGCGGGGTGATTCCGAACCAAGCTCTCGGCCAAATTGCGGTTGATTCTGGACTTCCGCGATCCCCGCGGCAGGGTGACCGGTACCTTGCGTGTGCTGCACGCGCGCCGGGGTGCGATGGCTGGGAGGGTCACGTCCATGCTTCGATTGTCACTTGTGATATGCGCCTGCGTGTTTGGGGTGCTGTCTCCACTCGCGGTGGCCCAGGAGGCACGTGATGACGGGCCGCCTGCTCAGGCGGAGCGCTATTACGACGCGCTGGTGCGGCGCCCGGAGCCGGGGTACGTCTTCGACCGGTTCTGCCGGGCATGGCTCGGGGCGGCGTCGAGCGATTCGCTCGAGGAGTACCTCACCCAGCGGGCGGAGGAAGGCGATGCAGCGGAGCAGTTGCTGCTCGCGTTCTACATGGCCCGCGAAGGGCGCAACGTCGAGGCGATCGAGCGCTTTCGTAAGACGCTCGCCGAGCATCCGGAGTACGCGTCGGCCTGGTACGAGAAGGCGCGCGTTGAGGCCGCGACGCTCGACTTCGAGACGGCGCTCTCGGATCTCGACCACGCCGCAGAGGCGGTGGGTGCGGACAACGAGCTCGCGCTCAAAGTCGCGAAGCTGCGCGGGCGATTGCTGGCGCGCACAGGGAGGCGTGAGGAAGCATGGGCGCTCTGGGCGGCGATGATCGAGACGTACCCCGATGACGAGTTGCTCGCGGAGGA
Organism: Phycisphaerae bacterium; assembly: GCA_030429485.1. Classification (GTDB taxonomy): domain Bacteria; phylum Planctomycetota; class Phycisphaerae; order Phycisphaerales; family UBA1924; genus JAUIFD01. The sequence continues at coordinate 17,779 of JAUIFD010000001.1, forward strand.
CCTCGTGCAGCTTCAGGCCGACGAGGGCCTCATCGACGAGGCACTCGTGACGCTTGACGGGCTGATCGAGCGCACGCGAGATCCGCTCGATCGGGTCGCGCGTCGTCTGTGGTCGGGGGAGTTGCACATCCGTGCGAATCGGCGCGACGCGGCAGTGGAGACCTTCGTCGGGGCGTTGGTGGACACCGGCGCGGGCACGTGGCTCGAGCGGGAGTTGCTCGCCCGGATCGAGCGGGCGTACCGGAGTGAAGACGATCTCACCGCGCTGCGAGACAAGCTCGCGGAGTTGCGCGACCAGGAGCCGCAGCGTCTGGGCGTGGCGCAGCATCTCGCGCGGGTGCAGGCGGAGACCGGCGACATCGACGGCGCCGTCGCGACGTGGGAGGCGATCTTGGCGCGCGCTCCCGGCGATCGGGAGATCCGGACGGCGTACGCGCGCATGCTGTGGGAGGCCGGACAGAACGACCGCGCGATCGTGCAGCTCGAGGCGCTGCTCGAACGGTGGCCTGACGATTCCTCGCTGCGTCTGCGCCTGGCGGGCCTTCGCGCGGAGACGGGCGATCGCGACGGAGCGGTGCGCGACATGCGGGCGTACCTGAATGGCGCTGGGACGGACGTCTCGGTGTACGTGAACGCGGCTCGCACGCTACAGCGGCTAGGCGTTGAGGACGCGGCCGAGACGATCATGCGTGAGATGGTCGGGCACGACCCCTCGGACGCGGCGCGGCGGTTCGCGTTGGCGGAGTTTCTCTTTGATACCGACAAGGGAGGCGAGGCGGTCGCGATCTGGCGTGAGGTCGGGGCGGGGAGTGCGGACGGTGCGACGGTCGTGCTCGCGGGGCGTGCGCTGCTCAACCGGGGCAAGGCGCGCGAGGCGCTGGACGTACTCGGCGCACGGGCAGCGGACTTCGAGGGCGACACGTCGTACTTGGCGCTGGCGACCGAAGCTGCGATCGCGGGGCGCGAACCCGAGCGAGCGATCGCATGGGCGAGGTCCTGGGCCGAAGCCGCGGACGACGCGTCGGCCTTTGAGAACGCGGTCGCCGCGGCGGGTCGGGCGGCGAAGGCGGCGAAGGCGGAGCAGGCGCTCGCGGATGAGCTGAGCAACCTGGGGGCGGAGCGAACCGCAGCGCAGGCGTGCCTGCTCGCGGAGGTGTACGAGCAGCTCGGGCGTTACGACGATGCCGACCGGACCCTCGCAGCCGAGAGCGACGAGCGAGCGATGCGATATCGCGTGCGTTTGCTCGCGGGGCGGGGTGAACACGGGCGTGCGGCGGATGCGATGGAGGCGCTGATCGAGCGGGGCAGTGGGCGGGCGGATGCTGTCCGCGATCTGGTGACGCTCCTGGAGCGGGCGGGGCGCACGAGCGATGCGCTCGATTGGATCGGGCGTTGGAAGGAGCTGCTTCCCGGCGCGACCTCGCCGTGGCTGCGCGAGGCGGAACTGCATCGAAGCCAGGGCGATCAGGACGCGGCGCTGGCGTGCCTGGAGCGCGCGTATCGGCAGTTCCCGAATGACATGACGGTCGCGTCGTCGCTTGGCGCCGCGTACGAGGACGCCGGGCAGGTCAACGACGCGGAACGCATTTACTGGGACCTGTACGACGCTGCGGAATCGACGGCGACGCGGGTGCAGTGGGCGGGGCGGCTCGCGGAGGTCGCGGAGTGGTCGGGACGAACGGATCATCTTGTGCAGACCCTGAACGAGCGGCGTGAGGCCAACCGCACCAGCATCGTGCCGCTGCTGGCGTTGGCGGAGGTGCATCGGGTCGCGGACCGGTACGAGGAGAGGCGCGAGGCGCTGATTGAGGCGTCGCGGGTCGACCCGGAGAACATCGACCTGCTCTTGCGGCTCGCATCGGTCGAGCAGCAGGAAGGCGACGTGGACCGCGCGATCGCAACGCTCCGGCGCGCCGCAAGCGCGGACCAGACCGGGCGCGTGCGCGAGCGCATCGCTGAGGCTCTCGTGCGCGACGGTCGGATCGAGGAGGCGCTGGCGGAGTTGACGACCTCAGACGTCGCGATGGACGCGTCGGGTGCGCTGCGGTTCGTCGATGCGCTCGCGGCGCAGGAGGCGTGGGCCGAATCGGCGGCGCTGCTCGCGCCATTCGCCGCGCAGTCGGACGACATGCAGGTGTGGTACGCGTACGGGGTCGTGCTCGAGGAGAGCGAACGCACCCATGAGGCGTGCGACGCGTTCATGCGCGTGCTGGAGTGCGAGCAGGAGCCGGCGACGGGCGCGGCTGCGCCGTCGGCGTACCTCTCGATGTGGCGTTCGTACTACGAGGGTGTGCTGCCGGAAGAGGCGTTCGAGCTGATCGATCAGTTCGAGAGTGCGAGCATGGCGTATTCGCACCAGGGCGGCGGCGGGTACTACGCGATGATGCTGGGCGGCAGCTCGCAGGGCACGACCGTTCACTTGCCGGGCTCGGTGCGTGAGGGACGTTCGCTCGCGCTCTCGCACCTGGGGCAGCTGGCGTCAGAAGTCGATGACCACGAGCGGGAGCAGCTTGTCGCGGATGCCGAGGCGCGGGGCGTCGCGCTCGCGAGCCTGCTGCTGGCCGATGGCGGCTTCGACGCGGAGAGTTGGTGGGATGCGGACGTGCTCGCCGAGCATGCCGAGCACGATGGCGTGCTTGCGCTCTACGTGATCTACGGCTCATCGTGGGGCGGTGAGGGCGATCCGGAGTTGCTCGAGCGCGCGGTCGAGCGCTTCGGCGGGCAGCAGTCGGTGCTGGAGCTTGCGGCGCGGCTCACGTTGTTGGAGACGCTCGAAGAGGAGAAGGTCACGGAAGCCTGGGACGATCTCGTCGCGCTTATCGATGGTATAGACGAGCCGCACCCGCTCGCGGTGTACTTCATGGCGGCGGTGCTCGATGGCGAGACCCTCTCCATCCCGCTCGATGATGATCGCCGCGACTATCTGAGTCGGACGGTTCGCTCCTGGTACTCGGAGTCGGACCGCGCAAGCCCGTTCCAGGACCAGCTCTTCTCGACGGTGCTCAACATGGCGGCCGAGCAGGAGGATTGGGAGGGCGTTGGGGAGCTGCTGGAAGAGGAGATCGCGGCGCACCGTGGCTCGGGGATCGTGGCAAGAGCCTCGCAGGCGGCCCAGATGATGCGGATGTACGGCGGCATGGGCGGCGGGCAGGAGTCGATCGAGCCGTTGGGATTCCCGCCAAGCGGGCTGACCGGCGTGCCCGATTCGGTGATCGGGGCAGTCGGGGGCGGGATGTACGGCGACTACGGCGGCATCGACGCCGAAGAGACGCTTCTCGTCTTGGGCGACGGGGCTGATCCGATGCTCGTTGCGTTGCTGGCGGGCGTGAGCCACGACAGTGAGCGCGTTGCTGTGGCGCTGGCGGAGTTACTCGATGCGCCGGAGCCGTCGCTCGATGCGTTCATGCTCGCGGCGGGGTGGGCGGGCGAGGAGGGCGAGCCGGCGCGCGCGGTGTCGCTCCTTGAGCAAGCGTCGTACCTCCCGATGTCACGGCCGACGCGCGAGCGGATCGACAGGGCGACCGTCGCGTATGCGCTGGAGACCGACCTGACGGGCCCGGTGGCCGAGTCCGGGCGGCGTGCTGCGATGCGTTTGCTGTACGCGGCTCGCTCGCCGCAGGCGCGCGGAGCGCTCGTTGGCGCGTTGGAGCAGCTTGGGCTCGAGGATGAAGCGGAGCGCGAACGCGAGCGATTGGCGGCTCAGCCGGCCCAGCCTCGTGGGGGGTACTACCCCGGCGCTCCCGCGACTTCAGACATCGATCGGATCCGCGAGATGATCGACGACGGGCGCACCGACGCGGCTGTGCGCCTCGCGGTGCGCCAGCTCGAGCAGTTCGGCGCGTTGGCGCTGGCCGGTCAGTATCAGATGATGCAGCGCTGGGGTGAGGAGGACGAGGCGGCGCGCCTGCGTCGTGTGATTGAGAGGGCCGAACTTGCCGCACGCGTGCTCGAGGAAGCCGATCCGGGCGAGAGCGCAAACGCCCGTCAACTCGCGAGCTTTGGCGGAGTGCTCGAGGTGTATGGCGAGGCGGAGCGGGCGGAGCAGGCGTACGCACGGGCGCTCGAACTCCGGTACGAGGCCATGCCCGCGGCCCGCGTGATCCTGATGCGGACGGAACGCGAGGCGTTCGACCAAGCGGCGGCGGTGCTGGATCTCGCGGATGAGCGTCAATCCGCGGAGGTCGGCGCTCAGCTCCAACAGGTGATCGCCATGTCGATGGGCGATGGAGAGGAGGAGCTCTTCCGTCTCGGCGAGCTCGCGCTGTGCTGGCTCGGGATGACCGAAGGCGTGGGGGAGCGTGACGCGAGCTGGATCGCCGGCGTGGTCCAGGGGCTCGCCAACCTGCGCAGCGTGGATGGCGTCGAGGTGCCGCCGCTCTACGCGAACGAGCGCGAGGTCGACGAGGACGCCGTCGAAGCCGACCAGCGTCGAAACGCGCTCCACACGCGGCTTGTCGAGGCGATGCTGGAGGTTGAGTCGATCAGTGGATCGGCATTCCCGCACCGCCTCGCGCTTGCCGAACTGGAAGGCGACGACCTGAGCGAGCTCGTCGATGTCGCGAGGGTGGCGGTCGGGCTAGACCTCGACGTCTCGCAGCTCCAGCAGATGGTGTATTCGTCGTACATGTTCGGCATGTACGGCGAGGACAAGGTCGAGACGATCCGGTTGCGATCCGCGCTGGAGTTTCTCGCGGAGCGGGCGGCGGAGAGTCCGGAACTCGCCGAGGAAGTGCACGGGATGCTCGATGGGCGGATGCGTCGCGAGCGCACCGCGCAGTTTGACGGGCTCCGTGCGCTCTATGGCGCCGGTGAGGAGGCGTTCGCAGAAGCTGCGGAGGACTATCTCGGCGCGAGTGTCTCGCCGATGACCATGATGGAGGATCGTCTGGGGACCGTGGTCGACATCCTCGAACGCCGCGGCCTGGCGCCGACGCTGATCCTGGATGTGGTCGTGGAGTATGTGAGCGACTCGGACCGCGCATCGGGCATGGGCTTCGGGATGGGGGATGCTGCCCTGAGCGGGTACGTCAGCGCGGTGATCGAGCACGGCGGGTACGACGCGGGGCGCCGGGTTGTGGAGGCGCTCGCGGAGCATCTGGTGGGGCCGGCCGACGAGCGTGCCGCGTTGATCGAGCAGCACTACGACCCGGAGCGGGGTGGATCGACGCGCACGGCGAACGGGCGGATGCACGCGTTCGTCGAAGCGATCACGCCGCTCCTGCAGTCGGAGCGGACGATCTGGATCGCGCTCGAGTACTACGAGCCGTTCGACGATCCCGAGTCGTCGTATCAGATGCAGTGGGCGAGCAGCGTGGTGAGCCAGGCGATGATGCGCACGATGGAAGATGAAGACGCGGGGCCGGTGCTCGCATTGCTCGAGCATTCGCCGGTCATCGGAGAGTTGCGACGGTTCCGCACGTATCCGGTGGCGTGGAGTGAGGCGAGCATCTTCTCCTCGTTCACGATGCCGACGACGCCGGAGGTGAAGAAGCAGATGCTCGGTTGGCTCGGTGAGCGGGAGCCGCGCACGATCGGCGTCGTGCTCTTGGAGGGCGCGCTGCGAGAGGACCCGTGGGCGAAGCGGCTTGAAGCGATGGCGCCGTGGAGCGAGGCTCTGCTCGAGGCGGACGCGAAGGTGATCGAGGAGATCGCTCAGATCGTGCCGCCGCACCGGGCCCTGCCTGAGGGCCTCTCGCCCGAGGCGCACGCGGTGGCCGATCGGCTCTACGGCTTCGTCGGCTCGAAGCTGGACGCCGAGTTCGCGGAGTTGATGGAGACGACGCGCATCGACAGCGACGAGGCCTGGCAGATCGCGAGGCGCGCGGGCGAGACCCTCGTCTCGCTCTGCCGGGCTGATCGCGAAGCGGACGCCAGTGCGCTCGCCGAGCACCTGATGCCGCTCATGAACCGGTCGAGCCAGCGCCAGGGACGGTCGGGGTACGACGCGCGCGTGATGCTCGCCGAGACGCTCTGGCAGAGCGCCGGTGGCGACGCCGCAGCGACAGCTCTGGGCGTGTGGGTGTTTGACCAGGCCGATGCGGCTCAGAGCCCGAACGCCCTCTGGAGCGCGCTCTCGATGGTGCGATGGGAGGCCGAGCCGATCGACGGGGGGAACGAGCAGGCGGGGAAGACCTGTGCCATGCTCCGAGCGATCCGCGACGCGCTGCCCGAGGGGACCGACGCGCTTCTCGCGGCGCCCGACTTGGCGAAGGTGATGGCGCAGTTTGCTTCAGATGAAGACATCGCGAGCCTGAGCGTGTGGATTGAGGCCGCGGCGGCGAGCGAACCGGAAGAGCCTTTCTGGAGAGAGGCGCGCGGCGCGGTTGCGCTGAGTGCGACACTCATCAAGAGAGACTCAGAAGGCGATGACAGTGGCGGCGAGCCGGACGCTGTTGCCGTGATCGACGGCGCAGAGCTGGACGGCTATCTGGCGGCCGTCGCGGCGCGTGAGGATGCGCCCGCGAGTGTGCGCCTCCGGGTGGTGAGCATGCCGCTCTCGGAGCATGCCGAGCAGCTGCCGATGGCCTCCGTTGCTGCGCCGGCGCTGGCTGTCCAAGCTATGCGCGATGAGCCGGAGTCGATTGAAGCCGACTGGGTGCTTCCGGTGGCGATCCAGCTCGCCCACGCGGTGCAGAGCGACGCGGGCCGGCGGGCGGAAGCGATCGACTTCTTGGATGCGCTGCTACGCGCGGCGTCTCGGTCAGCCGGCCTCGTGGGCGCGCCTCGGGCATTCACGCTCGGCGCCCCCGACTACTCCACGCCCAACACCCTGGGGATCGAGGCCTTGCGGCTGGCGCTCGCGGCGGGCTCGCCCAATCACGCGCGGCGTCTGCTCAACAACCAGGACGGAGCGCTCGCGCAATCGATCGCGGCGTGGGCCATGCTCGTCGAGCAGGGCGAGGTCGAGCAGGCGGTGACGGTGATCGATCGGTACTGGGATGAGGCGGTCGTCTCGTACCCCGATGGGATCACGTACTCGGGCGCGATCGACGCTCGTCTGGATGAGGTGCTCGGGGCCGTGTCCGGCGATGACGCCCGCTGCATGGCACGCATCGCTTTGGGTTCGCTCCCGGACCCGGATGGGCCGTTGGAGTTTGCGGATCGCGCGGAGCGCGTCGCCGGACTTGTCGAGGTGTTCCGCGGGCACGAGTTTGGGGACGAGAAGGGACGACTCGCGACGCTCGCGGTGCTCACGTCGTCGGAGCCGGGGCTTGAACTCGCGGGGCCGGACGCGATTCAGGCGGTCGCGAACTTCGACGAGCTGACCTACGACGAGGCGCAGGACCGGTGGGACCGGACGACGCCGGAGTTCGAGGTGCTCTACGCAGCGGCCCGCGCCGCGATGCGGACCGGGCGCGAGCAGTTGATCGCGGGCGAGATCCTGCGGCTCGCGAACTACGAGAGCGGATACTGGGTCTGGCGGGTGCTGGAGTCGCTCCAGGACATCTTCTCCGAGGAGTTCATGGATCGCGCCGATGCGATCTCGCTCGCTGAAGCGCTCGAGATGACGGACCTCGCCGGCTTGATCGTGTATCCGCGTGAGGATTGGAAGCGCCCCGCCCGCGACGAGGTCTTTGCGCTGCACTTCCTGCTGCGCACGCTCGGTGAGGGTGAGGGTGGATTCGACGCGTGGCTGGAGCGTGAGGAGATCGAGCCGGACATGCAGCAACTCGAGGTGGAGATCATGTCCACGCTGCTCGGGCGACTTCTCGCCGACGACTTGCTTACGCCCGACGATCGCCTGGCGAGAATCCGGCTGGTCTTCGGGAGTGAACACGTGCAACGCGCGTTCGACGACCACGACTCGGTGTTCGAGGAGTTGCATCGCCCGGGCGCATTGACGAGCGAGCAGATCGCCGAGCACGGCGTTGAGCTGGCGGAGCTGTTGAGTGATGAGGCGTGGATGGCCCTGGCGTTCGGGGCCGCGGAGGCCGATCTTGGTGAGATGGCCGATGACGCATGGCGCCGGGTGATGGAGTCGAAGACCTCGATGGACGATCGGCTCCATTACATCGGTCATATCATGGATTCGAAGCGGTTTGCGCTCGCGTCGGCGTATCTCGAAGGGCTTGAGCCCGCGACCGAGGAGTTGAGGGAGAAGCACGCGGGCTTGGTTCGGCGCGCGAACGACGGGATGGAGGGACGTTTGCATGAAGACTCCGATGAAGACTGAGCCGAACGCCCGCGAGGTTGGAAGCGTGGAAGCGCTGATCGCGCGCACAAAGCACCAGCTCAACCGCGCTCGCGCGGTGCGGATTGCGCTGCTCGCGTGCGCAGTCGGGGGCGCAGCGGCGGCGATCGGCGGAGGGGCGTTCTTGCTCGCGGGCGCGCGGGTGCCGGTCGTCCTCTATGTGGTCGTCCTCGTGTGCAGCGCCGCGATTGCCTGGGCGGCGTGGGTGATCGAACGGGTGGGCGATCGGGCTGCGGCACAGTTTCTCGACAAGAGCTTCGGGCTCGACGACGGGCTCACGACCAGCCTGGACCTCCATCACACGCACGCGGGCGGCGCGTTCGGCGCGCTCCAGGTGGCGTGGGCGGCGCGCCGGGCGGAGGGACTTGAGCCGACGCCCCTGATGCCCAAGCCGGGGCGGCTGCTCATCGCCGGCGCGATCCTCCTGCCGACGCTCGCGGTGTCGCTCGGGTTTGCGCCGGAGTCGGCAGCGGTCGTCGCGGAGCGCGAGCGATTTGCGCGCACCCTGGTGCTCTCGGCCGAACTCAATAAGGGGATCGGAGAGGCGATCGAGGACACGATCGCGTCAGCCGATGAGGAGGAGCTCGCGGAGCTCGAGCCCAATGAGCTGCGCGAGCTGGCCGACGCGCTCGAGATGTCGGGCGAGCAGGCCGACCTGCTGCGTCAGTATGCGGAGATGGAGCACGAGCTCGCGGCTCGGGCTGAGGCGCTGCAGGCGCCCCGCGCCGAGGAGCTGATGGCGCGCGCCGGCGAGGCGCTCTCCGAGGGCGACGAGACGGCGCGCCTCGGGCGCATGCTTGAAGAGAAGCGGTTCGACGAGGCGGCGAAGGAGCTCGAGAAGTTCAAGCCCGCGCCCGAAGTCACGGCGGAAGACCTGGCGAGGCGGCGCGAGGAAGCCGAGCGACTCAAGAAGCTGACCAAGCGCCTCGCCGACGCCCGGCGGCGCATGGATGCAGCCCAGAGCGCCGCGGGCAAGCCGTCACGCAGCGCGTCGGACCGTTCGGCGAACACGGACGACGCACAGACGGGGCGGTTGTCGTCGCGCAAGGGCGGGACGACGTCGACGAACGACGACCAAGGTCGCCCGATCGAGGGCGAGATTCGCGAGATGGAGGAGGCGGTCGAGGAGCTCGAGCGGGCGCTCGCGGAGTGCGAGCACGGCGCGTGTGAGCAGGGCGAACTCAACGAGGCGTCGGACAAGCTCAAGCGCGCGCGCAGCGCCGTGAACTCGATGCAGGGCGAGCTGCGCAAGCTCGGCGCGAAGCAGCGGGCGCGATCGAAGCTGAGCAAGCTGCGCTCGACGCTCGCGCAGTGCCAGAGCACCGTCGCCGGGCAGAGCCAGAGCCCGTTCGCCGGCGGGCGCGAGGCGGGGCAGGGGTCGGCGAAGTCGCAGAACGCGGAAGTCAACCGCGACGATGGGCGTCAGCTTGATCTGCAGGGGATCCAGGGGCAAGGCCCGTCGGAGCTGGAGGTCGAGGAGGCGGATTCGGGGTCGGGCGTCACGACGCGCGGCGAGGCGGCCCGCAATGTCGACTATCAGCGCCAGTTTGAGTCTTTCGTCGAACGCCCGGACGTGCCTGACGCACTCAAGGAAGGCGTGCGCGAGTATCTGGAGCGCATCCATCGCGGACCCGCGGACGCGGGATCGACCGATGAGGAGGACGGCACACGATGACGGGACTGACAACCGACGATGTCCGTGCTGCGGAGTCGGCCGCGGCGGACTTCGTCGCGACGTTCGAGCGCATCCGCGCGGAGGTCGCGAAGCTGATCGTGGGGCAGCGCGAGGTGGTCGAGCACGTGCTCATCGCGATCGCGTGCCAGGGGCACGTGCTGCTCGAGGGCGTGCCCGGGCTCGGGAAGACGACGCTCGTGACGACGCTGGGCAAGGCGATGCACCTGGACTGCGGGCGCATCCAGTTCACGCCCGACCTGCTGCCGGCCGACGTGGTGGGATCGATGATCCTCGCGGAACGCTCGGGCGAGAAAGTGCTCGAGTTTCAGCGCGGTCCGGTGTTCACCAACCTGCTGCTCGCTGACGAGATCAACCGCGCCACGCCCAAGACGCAGTCGGCGCTGCTCGAGACGATGCAGGAGCGGTCGGTGACGGTCGCCGGGCGCACGATGCCGCTCGATCGCCCGTTCTTCGTGCTCGGCACGCAGAACCCGATCGAGTCGGACGGCACATACCCCTTGCCCGAGGCGCAGCTCGACCGGTTCTTCTTCAAGCTCCACGTGCCTATGCCGGATGAGAGCGAGCTCGAGACCATCCTGCAGCGGACGGGCGGGGTGGAGCTCCCGGAGGTGTCGGCGGTCGCGACGGGCGAGGAGATTCTCGCGATGGGCGAGACGCTGCGGCGCGTGCCGATCGAGTCGGGCGTGCAGCGCAACCTGATCCGGATGGTGCGTCGATCGCATCCGAGCGACGCGGACGCGCCGGAGTCGGTGAAGAAGTTTGTGCGCCACGGGGCGTCGCCGCGCGCAGCGCAGGCGATGCTCGCGGCGGCGCGGGCGCGGGCGCTGCTCGCGGGGCGGTATCACGTGAGCGGGGCGGACGTGCGTTCGGTGGCGCCGGCGGCGATGCGCCACCGCCTGATCCTGAGCTTCGAGGGCGAGGCTGAGGGTGTGCGCACCGACGACATCATCGCGGACGTGCTGGCGACGCTCGACTGACCACGGGAGTGCGGACGTGAGTCGCGAGCGGACAAGCCTGACCGACCCAGCGTTCATCCAGCGCCTGGAGACGCTGGCGTTGCTTGCGCGGCGTGTGCTTGGGGGCAAGCTGCAATCGAAGCGGCGCACGACGCGCAAGGGCGCGGGCGTCACGTTTGCGGACCACGCGGAGTATCACATCGGCGACGACCATCGCGCGATCGACTGGCGGGTGTACGGGCGTCTGGAGCACCTGGTCATCAAGCTCTTCGAGCTCGAGGAAGACATGACGCTGGTGATCCTGCTCGACGCGAGCCGATCGATGGAGTCGAAGTTCGACCACGCGAAGCGCCTCGCCGCGGCGTTGGCGTACGTCGCGCTCGCGGGGCACGACCAGGTGGTGATCTACTCGCTCGGGGAGCGTCTGGGCCCGCTGGTGGAGCCGGCGCGCGGGCGGGCGAAGCTGCTGACCATGCTGCGCACGCTCGAGCGGGCCGAGTGCAAGGGTGTGGATTCGGACTTCACGGCATGCTGCAAGGCGGCGCACGCGCGACACCGCCGGCGCTCGATGGTGCTGCCGATCTCGGACTTCCTCTTCCCGGGCGGGTTCGACAAGGGGTTGAGCCTGCTTCGCTCGGGTCGGCACGAGGTGTTCGCGATCCAGGTGCAGGACGAGGGCGACACGCGGTGCGACCTGCGAGGCGACGCGGAGCTTGTGTGCGTGGAGACCGGCGAGCACAGGCGGGTGACCGTTTCGCCGACCGAGGCGCGGGCGTACGAGCAGGCGGTGCGCGAGTGGAACGAGTCGCTCCGTGCGTCGTGCGTGCAGCGTCACGTGGGGCTCGTGTCGACGACGACGGACGTGGCGTTTGACGACATCCTTCAGCGGATCCTCCGGCGCGGCGGGTTGGTCGCGTGACGTTTCTTTCGCCGGGATTCCTGTGGGCGTTTGCGCTGGCGGCGCCGCTGGTGGCGGTCTATCTGCTGAAGGTGCGCCCGCGCCGTCACGCGGTGTCGGCGTTGTTTCTGTGGGATCGTGTGTTCGTGGAGCGCCGGTCCTCGTCTCTGTTGCGCCGGCTGCGCGACGCGATCTCGCTCGCGATGCTGCTGGCGGTGCTCATCGCGCTCGCGCTGGGGGCGGCGCGTCCGCGCTTCGACGGCACGGACCACCGGGACGTGCTCCTGATCGTGGATCGCTCGGTGAGCATGGGCGAGAGCGACGACGGGGCGACCCGCCTGGACCGGGCGAAACGCGAGGCTGAGCGGGTGCTGGCGGCGCTCCCGGCGGGGCGGCGCGGTGGCGTTGCGGCGCTCGATGATCGGCTCGATTTCCTCTGCTTTTTCACGGCTGATCGGCGGCGCCTTCGCGATGCGGTCCGCTCGATCACGCAGACCGACTTGCCCTCGGATCGGCGGGCGCTCTCCTCAATCGATCAGCTCGACGACCTCGCGGAGCGCGTGCGGATCGTGCTGGTCTCCGACGGCGTGGGTGAGCGATTCGAGATTCCGGAGGGCGTGGAGTGCCTCGCGATCGGCGATGCGCCGGCGGTCAACGCGGGGTTTGTCGTCGCGGACCTGGTGTTTGACGCGGACTCGGGCGGGATTGCGCTGCTCTTTCAGATCGGCGCAAGTGTGGGCGTCGCGAGCGATGCGGCGGCGGACGTGACGCTCTTGCGCGACGGGGCGCCGATCAAGATCATGCGGACCGAGATCGCCCCTGGGATCAACGAGCCGCAATACTACACGCTGCCCGGCGAGTCGGGCGAGTATGCGCTGCGCCTCGACATGGCGGGCGGGCTCGGCGCTGACGACATGGCGTATCTGGTGGCGCACAACCCGCCTGCGATGCGCGTGGGGCTCGCGATCAGCAACCCGTATTTCTATGCGCACGCGGTGAGCGCGTTCGAGCGGGCCGAGCGGCTGATGACGCTGACCACGGAGACCGCGGGGGCGGACGTGGTGGTGGCGAGCGGCGATGCGGCTCGGGCTTCGGCGGATGGCGACGGGCCGCGCTTGGGGTATGTGGTGTTTGCGCCGCCGGTCGAGTCGGTGTGGGCGGAGGACGTGGGGGAGGCGATCGAGTCGCCGATCGCGCGCGCGCACGTCGACGATCATCCGGCGTTTCGGTATCTGCCGATCGAACTGCTCGCGTTTGCGGGGGCGCGCGCCATGCGTGCGCCCGAGGGCGCAGCCGTGCTCGTGGAGGATGCGTCGGGCGTGCCGCTCGTGTGGCAGATGCGCGCGGGCGAGAAGCCCGCGCTGGTGTTCAACATGGACCCGGCGCTGGGTGACTTCGTTCTGAGCCCGTACTTCCCGCTCCTGATTCGTGGGGCGGCGACGCACCTCGCGGGGCGGAATATCCCGCCCGCGTCAACGTACGCGACGGGCTCAGCTGGCGTCGGCGCGGGGCTCTCAGCGGATGAGGGGCGGCGCGTCACGGCGCCGGATCAGGAAGTGCGGACGGTGGACGCGGGCGGGGCGGTCGTGTTTGAGCGGGCGGGGTTCTATTCGCTCGAGAGCCGAACGGGCGCGCGCACGCTCGCGGCGAGCGTGTTGCACCGCGGCGAGACGACAGACGCGCCGCTTGAGCCGCTCCCAGAGGCGCCGGTCGGGCTTGCGCGGGGGCGTCCGGTCTGGGTGTTGCTCGCGGTTGCGGCGCTGATCGTGCTGGTTGCGGAGGAGCTGCTCTACCACCGAAGGAAGGTGGGCTGATGCAGCTCGCGGATACGTCGCCGCTCTGGCTCTTGGCGCCGATCGCGGTGGCGCTGGCGGTGGCGTGGCGTCTGTCGCTCGTGGATCGTCCGCGGGCGAAGCGGGTGGCGTCGGCGTGCGCGCGCGTGGTGGCGGTGGTGCTGGTCGTGTTGGCGTTGTGCGGGCCGACGATCGAGCGGGCGACGAGGCGGGCGCACGTCGCGTTTCTGGTGGATCTGTCGGCATCGGTGAGCTTGGAGGATGCGAGGCGAGCGCTCGACGACATCGACCGGGCGATCGGCGGGCTTGAGCCGGGGGATACGTGGTCGCTCACGAGCTTTGGGACGACGCCGAGGTCGCACGAGAGTTCGGACGAGATGCGTGCGATTCTGGACGCGTGGGCGGAGCGTGCGCCGGACGACCGGTTCCAGTCGGCGTCGGACCTTGGGCGTGCGCTGGATGCGGCGCGTCTCACGATGCCGGCTGATGCGGCGCGTCGGGTGGTGGTGCTGTCGGACGGGCGGATCGGGGAGGATGCGGCGCTCGATGCGGCGATGGCGCGTCTGGAGCGCGAGCATGTGGATGTGCGGTTTGGTGCGCTGGCGACGCTCAAGCATCCGGAGGTCGCGGTGGCGGGGATCGTGCCGAGCCCGCGGTATGCGCACGAGGGCGAGCTTGTGCGGCTTCGGGTGGATGTGCGCGCGAATCTGGATACGAATGCCGAGGTGCGTCTGTCGCACCGCGGCGTGATCATTGCGCGGCGCGAGGTGGAGCTGGCGAGCGACGAGGCGACGAGCGTCGAGTTTACGGTGCCGATGGTGACGCCCGGGCGGAGCATCTGGCGTGCGGAGGTTTCGGCGGCGGAGGATTACTTCGCGGTGAACAACAGCGCGGAGTGCACGGTGGATGTGTCGGGTCGGCCGCGTGTGCTCGTGATCCACACGGAGCCGCGGGAGATGCGTGAGTTTGAGCGTGCGATGGCGCAGCAGGACGTTGTGGTGGAGGTGCGTGAGCCGACGGGTCTTCCGACTTCCATGCGCGAGCTGCTCGCGTTTGACGCGGTGGTGCTCGCCAAAGCGCCGGCGACGGATTTCGAGCCGCAGCAGCTCGCGATGCTGAGGCGGTACGTGTCTGATTTCGCGGGCGGGCTCGCGATGTTTGGTTCGGACGACAGCTTCGGGCTTGGCGGGTACTACCAGACGCCGATTGAAGAGGCGCTTCCGCTCGTGTCGCGGTTTGAGAAGGAGAAGGAGCAGCCTTCGATGGCGATGGTGATCGTCATCGACAAGTCGGGGAGTATGAGCGGTGCGCCGATTGCGCTTGCGCGGCAGGCGGCGAAGGCGGCGGTCGATCTGCTGGGGCCGCGCGATCAGATCGGGGTGGTCGCGTTTGACGGGCAGGCGTTTGTGGCGCTCGACATGACGCACGCGATCGATCGCGAGACGATCAAGTCTTCGATCGACCGGATTGGCGCGGGCGGCGGGACGTTCATGTATGCGGGGATGAACCAGGCGCGCGAGATGCTCCAGGGGGTCGCGGCCCAGATCAAACACATGATCGTGCTCGGCGACGGGATGACGCAGCCGGCGGACCACGAAGGGCTTGTGCGCGATCTGACGGACTTCGGCGTGACGGTGTCGACGGTGGCGCTCGGGCCGCAGGCGGATCGGGCGCTCCTGGCGGGGCTTGCGGAGCGTGGGCACGGGCGTTACTACGAGACGTCGGACCCCAACAACGTGCCGCAGATCTTCACGCGCGAGACGATGCAGGCATCGCGTTCGGCGATCAAGGAAGACCTGTTCTCGTCAGTGCAGATCGCGGATCACCCGTTGCTGGAGGGATTCTCGGAGGCGTCACTCCCGTTCTCACTCGGCTTTGTGATGACGCGGGCGAAGCCGACCGCACAGATGTTGCTGGCGACCGACACGGGCGAGCCGCTGCTCGCGGTGAGTAACTACGGGCTCGGCACGACGCTCGCGTTTACGAGTGATCTGACGACGCGTTGGGGCGCCGAGTGGGTGGCGTGGCCGGACTTCGGGCGCTTCTGGGCGCAGGCGCTGCGCGCGCTCGTGCGCCGCGCCGACGCGGACCAGTTGCGCATGATGGAGCGTGTGGACCGTGATGTATGGGTAATCGAGGCTTGGGAGCCGAGGGGGGCCGCATCAGCGGGGAGACCCGCGAGCTTCACCGCAGAAGTGTCAGACGACGCCGGGCGCTCCGACAATGCGGAGGTGCGTCTGAGCGGTATCGGGCGTCACATTGTGCGAGTGCCGCTTGAGTCGAGCGATCGCTTGACGTTGCGCGTCACCGATGCGACTTCGGGAGCGCTGCGCGTGGTGCATCACGAGCGGGGGTATCCGCGGGAATACGACCTCACGGGGCGCGTCGCGCCGGCGCTCGCTCGCGCGGGTGGCTTCGATCCGGCGCTGGTGCGGGAAGGGCTGGCGGGGGAGCGCCGGCGCGTGGAGTTGGCGCCGTGGTTCTTGGTGGGCGCCATCCTCGCGTCGATTGTGAGCATCGTGTTTCGGCGTGCGTGACACGCGAGAGGCGCTGCGGATTCACTGCCGGCCAAGGCACCTCGGTCACCGGCTTGTCGCTGGGCCAAAGCCGCCTGCCGGACTCGAACCGGCGACCGTCGGTTTACAAAACCGAAGCTCTACCAACTGAGCTAAGGCGGCGTGCGGTTAATCCTACGCTCGCACGCGGGCCTGCTCCGGTGCATGTCACTCCTGGCGAGGGGGTGCCCGTCGTCCGGGTGCCTGCGTCGCCGGGCCGGGGCGCCTCGGATGGTCGTTCGCCGAACACGGCTCGCGGGCTCGCGTAGTCAGAGGATGGCACGCTCACCCGCCGCTCGCGCGTTCTATGCCCGTCAGGTCGCGATCATCGCGGCATCGGCCGTCGGCGCGGGCGCGGTCATGGGCGCTGGCGCTGTGGCTGGCTTCACGCTCTGGTTTGGGCAGGATGATGGGCTCGCGACGGCGGTGGGGTACGCGATCTCGCTTGCGCCCTTCGCCGCCGCCGGGGGCGCGTGCCTCGGCGTGGTGTCGCTCGCCTACCTCCTGCCGCTCCTGCTTGTCACCGATCTGCGCCGTTCGCTCGCGACGGTTATGGGCGTCTCGATGCCCGTCGGGATCGGGCTTGGCGTGGTCAATCCGGGCATCGGGGCGTTTGCGGCGCGCCTCATCCAGATCGCTGTCGCGGCGGGTTGCGCGGCTGGGTTCCGCGTGATCCCCAAGGCCTTCGCGTGGGACGGGTCGTGCTGGGAGTGCGGATACGGGCGGGCCGGGCTTCCGCGGGGCGTGCCGTGCCCTGAGTGCGGCGACCTCCCGCCGCCCGGGCGGGATTGACTCCGCGGTTCCGATGGCGGGGAGGATGCCGTACGCTGTCGATCCCGGACGACCCGGGCAGCGAGGGCCGGCGGCGATGAGCGATCAAGCGAAGAGGTGCGTGGGGTGTGGGGTGGATTGCTCCGATCGCCCGCGGGTGAAAGACAAGAACGGGCGCTATCTGTGCCGGTCGTGTTACGACGCTCGCAAGGCGACGCGCCCGTCAGAGAGCGATGTCGCGACCAAGGGCCTTCCGGTCGTCGATTCCGGGGCGCAGACGGGCACCCGCCCTCCCGTTGCCGATGGGCTTGACGAGGGGTACGGGCTGGCGAGCGATGAGCCGCGGCGAGCGCCCTCCGCGGGCGCTCCGAGCGACGCGGATGTGATGGCCAACCTCCTCGCGGAGGACCTCAACCCCGGCACCGAGCAGTGCCCGGAGTGCAGGGCGCGGATCAAGCAGGGCGCCGTCATCTGCAGCAACTGCGGGTACAACAAGGTGACGGGCAAAGCGGTGCAGACGCGTGTGCTCAAGGCGCTTGAGGCGAAGGAGTCCAAGGGCAGCGGGCGCACTCGAACCCTCGAGATCCCCGGATGGGTCATCCCGACCGTGGTCGCTGCTGGATACTGCGGGCTCGGGTACTACGCGACGATTGACGAGATGGCGTGGATGGCGTGGATGGTCACCGCGGGGGTGTTCTTTCTCGCGTGCTACGTGTGGGGGCTCGTCGCGGCGTTCCAAGAGGGTGAGACAACCTGGGGTGTGATGGGGATCGTTGGTGCGTTCTGCTGCGCGCCGCTCCAACTCGTGTTCATCATCTGGTCGATTCTCCAGACGCATCGCCCGGTCATGTCGGGGCTCATGCTGGTGAACTTCATCTCCTATGTCGCGGCGTTGATTGTCGGGCATACGACATGGGACAGCCTGTCGCAGTACATGGAGCCATAGGAGACACGTTGGGGGTCCTTCAAGGCGAACGCGTGGTTTTCACCGGTCGGCTTGCGTCGATGTCGCGCCGTCGGGCCGAAGCGCTTGTTCTCAGTCTCGGCGCCGAGGTTACGTCGAGTGTCTCGGGTCGCACCACGCTCGTCGTGATCGGCGCGCGCGGATGGCCCTTGCGTCCCGACGGCGGGCTTTCCGTCGCGATCGAGCGTGCCGAGCGTCTTCGTGCGCGAGGCTCGCGTTTGCGGGTCGTGTCCGAGGATCAGTTCCTTGAACTCACCGGATCGCGCGAGACGCGCGAGGTTCCGGCGAAGCTCTACACCGCGGAGCAGGTGAGCGAACTGGTCGGCGCGGACGTCGCCGAGATTCAGCGGTGGGAGCGTCTGGGGCTCGTGCGCGCCGATGGCGAGGGGCGGTTCGACTTTCAGGACATCGTGTCGCTGCGCGCGATCTCGGAGCTGATCGGGCGTGGTGTGGATCCGGCGAGCGTCACACGGTCCTTGCGATCGCTCGCCCAGTTCGTCACAGGCACCGAACACTCAATCGCGCAGCTGCGGATCGTCGCGGAGGGATCGGGTGAACTCGCCGCGCAGATCGGGGAAGCGCTCGTTGCGCCCGATGGGCAACACCTCTTCGATTTCGAGAAGCCGGTTGGGCCGGCGCCTTCCCAACTCGAGCACAAGACGGACCGAGCCGCCTTGGCGCCGCCGCCGATCGGCAACGCACGCGCGTTCCTTGAGCAGGCCGCGGAGTGGGAGGAGGAGGAGCGATACGACGTCGCGGCTGACCTCTATCGGCGTGCGATCGCACGAGACCCTGGATCATCGACGCTGCACTTCAATCTCGCGAACGCTGTGCGCCTTCTGGGGCGCGCCGAAGCGGCGGAGGAGCTCTATCGCCTTGCGGTGGCGCTCGACCCGGAGAACGCGGTCGCGTGGTACAACCTCGCCGACATCCTCGAAGAGGACGACCGTCTGGAGGACGCCGCAGCCTGTCTGCGCGAGGCGGTGCGTGCGTCGCCCGGATTTGCGGATGCGCACTTCAACCTGGCGACGTGCCTCGAAGCGATGGAGCGAGAGGACGAGGCCGCGCAGCACTGGCGCGCGTACTTGCGCGAGGACCCGACGAGCGAGTGGTCACAGATCGCGCGGGCGCGCCTTGCTGGTGCCTAGAGATCGACTCAGCTAGCGACGCCGGCGCAAGCCCGCGAGCCCCGCGAGCGCGACAGTGCCGACGACTCCGGGTGTCGGCAGGGCGTACTGCACGTGGTCGAGCTCAATACCCCCGCCGGTGTTGCTGAGGTGAATCGAGCCCACACCACCGGCGTAGGAGATGCCGTAGAAGCGATCGTCGACCGTCGTGCCGCCGAAGGTGTTGTCGGCGTGATTGCCCGAGACCGTGCCGAGCGAGTTGCCCGCGGTGTCGAACGCCTCGAACGTGATCGGGCCGCTGCCGTCCGTCCAGACGATCCCGACGTTGGTCGGCGTGAATCCGATCGCGACGGGGTCGAAGGTGAATGTGACGCCGACGGCCCCTGAGCCGGAGAACCACGACCACCCGGCCTGCCCGAGTCCGTCGATGCTCCCGTCGTCGCCGTCGACCGAATCCGTGTTGCCGCCCGGGCCAAATGGCCCGCCCGCGCTCCCGATCGCCCCCGGCAGCGAGAAGACCCCGCCCTCCATATCGGCGTACGCAAAGCCAGTGCGCCCCGCGAAGGGGCTGTCAGCGGTGCTGAAGTAGGGCGTCGGCCCGAGGAGGGTCTGTCCAAACGACGCGGAAGCAACCGCACCACAAACCACGACGCAACCAAATCGGCGCATAGACATCTCCTCTCGCGTCAGCACTTCCAATGTGCCCCATCACCGGGCTGCGGCAAGGGAACCCACGTCGACATGCGCAATCCGGGGGAACCGAGGGCCAGCGAAAGCCCGTGCCCGCGGCAGAACCCCTCGCCGTACCGTATGCCATGCCCACGCTGCCACCGCTTCCAGGTGCTCGTCCGGTCCGCGCTCCCCGTGGCTCGACCCTCCGATGCAAGACCTGGCAGGCCGAAGCCGCCCTCCGCATGCTCATGAACAACCTCGACCCAGAGGTCGCCGAGCATCCGGATGCCCTGGTGGTCTACGGGGGGCGTGGGCAGGCGGCCCGCTCGTGGGCCGCGTTCGACGCCATTGTCGCGAGCCTCGAATCGCTCGAGCCCGATGAGACCTTGCTTGTCCAGTCGGGCAAGCCCGTCGGCATCGTGCGCACGCACGCGGACGCGCCGCGCGTGCTCATCGCCAACTCCAACCTCGTGCCACACTGGGCGACGCAGACGCACTTCGACGAGCTCGCTGCGAAGGGCCTGGTGATGTTCGGGCAGATGACCGCGGGCTCGTGGATCTACATCGGCACGCAGGGCATCTTGCAGGGCACGTACGAGACTTTCGCCGAGGCGGCGCGCACGCGCTTCGGCGGGTCGCTCGCCGGCACGCTCACCGTGACCGCCGGCTGCGGCGGGATGGGCGGCGCCCAGCCGCTCTCCGTCACCCTCAACGGCGGTGCGTGCCTCATCGCCGATGTCGACCACACGCGACTCCAGCGCCGTCTCGACGATCGCTATCTCACCGAATACGAGCGCACGTGGACTATCGATGAGGCGATCGACCGTGCGCTCGTGCACAAGCAAGCCCAGCGCGCAGTCTCCGTTGGTGTGTGTGCCAACGCGGTGGACCTGCTCGCACGGCTCGTCGAACGCGACATCACGCCCGAACTCCTGACCGATCAGACCTCCGCGCATGATCCGCTCGTGGGGTATGTGCCGGAAGGGCTGAGCTTTGAGGAAGCGGGCGAGCTTCGTGCATGCAACGCGGGTGAGTATGTGCGTCGCTCGATGGACACGATGGAGCGGCACGTGCGCCTGATGGTGGACCTCCAATCGCGCGGCGCCATCACCTTCGACTATGGCAACAACATCCGCCAACGCGCGAAAGACAACGGGTTTGACAACGCCTTCGCCTTCCCCGGGTTTGTGCCCGCGTTTATCCGCCCGCAGTTCTGCGTGGGGCGCGGGCCGTTCCGTTGGGCAGCTCTCTCCGGCGAGCCGACGGACATCTACAAGACCGACCACGCCCTGCTCATGCTCTTCCCCGAAGACGCGGGCGACTACAACCAGCGCCTCCACCGATGGATCAAGGGTTGCCACGCCAACCCCGATGCGCTCGTCGCCGGGCGATTCGACGAGTGCGAGCCGAGCTTTGCGTTCCAGGGGCTGCCCGCGCGCATCTGCTGGTTCGGGCTTGGCGAGCGCGACAAGGCCGGGGCGCTCTTCAACGAGATGGTCGCCCGCGGCCAACTCGCAGCCCCGATCGTCATCGGGCGAGACCACCTCGACTGCGGCTCGGTCGCGAGCCCCAACCGCGAGACCGAAGCGATGAAGGACGGCACCGACGCTGTGTCGGACTGGGCGATCCTCAACGCGATGGTCAACGTCGCGAGCGGCGCGAGCTGGGTCAGCTTCCACCACGGCGGGGGCGTGGGCATCGGGTTCAGTCAGCACGCCGGACAGGTCATCGTCGCCGACGGCACACCGGAAGCAACGGCACGCCTCCAACGCGTGCTGACGAACGATCCGATGATGGGCATCTTTCGACACGCGGATGCGGGGTACGAAGAGGCGCGCGGGTGCGGGCGCGAGCAGGGTGTGCGGATACCCATGGAGTAGGCTGCGAGAGATGGGCCGAGTGGCGGGAGTGTCGGGATGGCGCGCTGGTTGCGAGTAATCGGTGAGTTGCTCTGGGACTGGCTCGGCTACCTTGGGTTCTGCTTTCGACACATGGCTTGGGTGTTGATCGCGGCAACCCTGTTGTGGCTCATCCTCTACCTTGTATCCCCCGCCAAGTTCTCTTGGAGGCCGCTGTGCATCGCGCTGGGTGTCGGGGTGGTCTTCGCGCTCTATCCCGCTTGGGATGAACACGGGGGCCGCGTCGGGGCCCGGCGACGTTCCGCGGGCGTGCAGGCGCGAGCAGGGCGTGGGGATACCGAAGGCGGAGCTGGGTAAGCTGCGCCCGTGAGTGAATCGCACATGCACCACGGCGAGTGGCCGGTGGACGTGAACGCCTCCCGCTTCGCGGCGGGTATCGAGCGGGCGGCTTGGCCACCCGAGCCCGGCTCGTGCGCGAATCGCGTTGGCCTGCTCGGCCTGCCTGACGACCTTGGCGTGCAGCTCAACCACGGCAGGCCCGGTGCCGCGGAGGGGCCAACGGCCTTTCGCGGTGCGCTCGCGCGGTACGGGGCGCTCGAGAGCGAACCCGCGCACGCCATACCGCGCGTCGTGGACTTTGGCGACGCGCTTCCGCTGCAGGTGGCCGAGCCCGCGGCCCTCGACGAGACCCACCGGCGCGTGACCGCGGCAGCACGCGCCATCGCGGAATCCGGATACCTCCCCGTCGCCATCGGCGGCGGACACGACCTCACCTTCGCCTTCGTCCGCGGCGTGCTCGAAGCTTGCGGAATGACGGAGCCCGGGAGCGCAAGCGACCAGGGAGGGCCGGGCTCAATCGGCCCGCGCTTGTCGGGCGTCTACTTCGACGCTCACCTCGACGTGCGCGCCGAGCCCGGCTCCGGCATGCCATTCCGCCGCCTCATCGAGGCATGCGGCGTCGGGTCGCTCACCGTCTGCGGGCTCGATGAGCTCTCCAACACACGCGAGCACGCGACGTGGTTCCAGGAACACGGTGGGCGAAGATACGACGGCCCGCCCGAGTCGTTCGCTTGGCCGAGCACGCCCACGTTCGTCAGCTTCGATCTCGATGTGATCGATCAGGCGTTCGCCCCGGGCGTGAGCGCGATGAGCCCGTGCGGGTGGACGCCCGACCTCGCGGCCCGATGGTGCCGGGCTGCGGGGCGCAACCCGACCACGATCTGCTTCGACATCATGGAGCTGAGCCCGGTGCATGATGAGCGCGGGCGCACCGCGCGTCTGGCAGCCCGTCTATTCCTGGAGTTCCTGCGAGGGGTCTCCGAACGAGGCACGCCCGCGTGAGCGTGCTCATCCACAACGCGCGTCTCGTGACGCTCGCGGGCGACTCCGACGCGCGCACGGGCGTCGCCATGCGAGATACTGGTGTCATTGAGCGCGGGTGGGTGCACACCGAAGGTGATCACATCGTGGCGCTCGGCTCAGGACAAGTGCCGGAGGAACATCGCTTGCGAGCCGCGCGAGTGATCGACGCCGACGGGCGCGCACTGCTCCCGGGGTTCGTCGATTGCCACACGCACGCATGCTGGGCGGGTGATCGACTCGACGAGTGGGAGATGCGCCTGCGCGGGGCGACGTACCTTGAGCTTCTCGAAGCCGGCGGCGGGATCATGTCCACCGTTCGGGCTGTTCGCGCCGCGAGCGAGGACGAACTGTCTGAGTCGCTGCTCGAGCGCCTCGCCGCCATGCTCGCCGAGGGCACGACGAGCGTGGAGGTCAAGAGCGGATACGGGCTGACGACCTGCGACGAACTCAAGATGCTCCGCGCCATCGTGCGTGCAGGCGAGCGCTGGCCCGGAACGCTCGTGCCGACTGCGTGCATCGGGCACGCGCTCGATCCTGACCTGCCGGACCACGTCGAGCGCGCGATCGCGGAGACCCTGCCCGCGGTGACCGCCGAGTTTCCCGGCATCGCAATCGACGCCTATTGCGAGCGGGGCGCGTGGTCGTTGGAAGATTGCCGTCGACTGTTCGATGCGGCCCGGGCCGCAGGGCATCCGTGCCGCGTCCATGCCGACCAGTTCCACGCACTCGGCATGCTCGACCTCGCGATCGAGCGAGAGTTCGTGAGCGTCGACCACCTCGAGGCGACCGACACCGAGGGGCTCGCGCGCCTCGCCTCGAGCGAGACCTTCGGCGTGATGCTCCCGTGCTCGGGGTTCCACGTCGATCAGCGCTACGCCAACGGGCGCGAGTTCCTCGACGCCGGCGGGCGCCTCGCGATCGCGACCAACTGCAACCCCGGGAGCGCCCCGTGCGTCTCCATGCCCATGGCGATGGCGCTCGCGGTGCGCGAACTCGGGCTCACACCCTCCGAGACGATCCTCGCCGCGACGCGAAGCCCATCCGCGCTGCTCTCGCTCGAAGATCGCGGCCGAATCGCCCAGGGGGCGCGAGCCGACCTCGTCGTCCTTCGCCACCAGGACGAGCGTGAACTCGCGCACGCGTTCGGCGGCGGACAGATTCACACGGTGGTGTGCGGTGGCGCCGTCATCGAACGCGACTAGCCGCGCTCAACCTTCAAGATCGAGGCGCGGACGTTGCTGGGAAGCCTGCGTCCCATCCCGCGAGTAGGCGGGGTGCTCTTCGTGGTCTTCCCGCGCCTCTTCGGAGTCGTTGTCTTTGACGGCGCGCACAGGGTCGGCGAGCTCCACCTGGTCCACCGGCTCCCGGGCGTCCGACGACGCGGACTCGGAGGCCGGCGGCGCCTTCTTCGTCCGCTGCTTCTCACGCGCCGACGCACGTTCCGCGTGGGTCGCCCCTGAGACCGACTGGCTGGCGGCCGTGCCGAAGACGCTCATGTACTGAGGATCGGCAGATTCGGCGCTCCACCTTGATGCGGCTCGACCGGGGCCGCCAACTATGCCCCGAGGGGCGAACCGGAGCGATCTGACCGAGGTATAACGGACGCGGGGACCACGAATCCCGAGAACGGAGGTCCGCATGCGCATGTGGAACGGGCTTCGCCGCAGGCGCCGACGCGATGCCGGGTTCACCATTACCGAGCTTGTCGTGGCGCTCACCACCGGTGCGGGTGCGGTCGGCGTCGCGGGCGTCGCGTGCAGCGGGGTGCGCGCCGACGCGCGTGCCGCGGATGAGGAGATCAGGCTCAGAGGCACGCTGCAAGGCCTGGTGCTCTACTCGCAGAACAACCGAGACGACTTTCCTCTCCCTTCGAAGGTGGACCGGCAGAACGCGACGGTGCGCGCCAAGGAACCGACCACGAAGGACACCACCTCCAACATCTTCTCGATACTGATTTGGCAGGGGTTCATCCCGACTGAGATCCTCATCTCGCCGGCGGAGGTCAATCCGAACATCAAGGACTTCAGGGGTTACGTGTTCGACGAGCCGCCAACGGCGGCCCGGCCGGCATTTGCGGCGTGGGACCCGGCGTTCAACGCCGACTTTATGCGCGACGACGTGCCGGGCGGCATGAGCTACGCGCACATGCTCCCTTCGGGCAAGCGATGGAAGTACTGGAACAACACGCGCGACGGTGCGTGGCCTCCGGTGCTCGCGAGCCGCGGACCGAAGATCGACCGCGTGGTCTACCGCTCCGACGGCTCCGCGCTCGGCATCCCCGCGGATCCTCAGTCAAACACGATCCGGATGTGGGCGCCGGAGGGCCAGTGGTCCGGGTGCATCGCGGGGCGGATGGGCCTCTGGTCGATGGCGCCGCGCGATGGCCTGTACACGACAACCGAGGGCGAGAGGCTCGGCGACGTGCTCTTCTACGACGAGCCCTGGGACGCGGAAGGTGAGAACGCCTATCTGAGTATCTTCGTCGAGGCGGGGCGCGAGCCCGCGGATTTCAAGGCGATCTGGGACTGACGAAGGTCGGAGGAGTGTTCGCTTACACGCCGATCGTGTTCACGCCGCAGTCCACGTAGATGTTCTCGCCGGTGACGCCCGAGGCGAGTTCCGACGCGAGGTACACGGCTGTGCGTCCGACGTCCTCGCCCTCGACGTTGCGCCGTAGGGGCGCGCGTTCCTGGTTGTGCGTCTCGATGTCGGAAACGCCCCCGACGGCGGACGAGGCGAGCGTGCGGAGATACCCGCCCGAGATGGTGTTGACGCGGACGCCCTGCTCGCCCAACTCTGCCGCGAGGTAGCGCGCGGTGCACTCGAGCGCCGCCTTCGCGACGCCCATCACGTTGTACCCCGGCACGACCTTTTCAGCCCCGTAGTAGCTCATCGCCATGATCGAGCCGCCGCCGGAGCGGGCCATGATCGGGGCGGCGTAGCGCGCCATCGCGACAAGCGAGTATGCGGAGATGTCGATCGCGCTCAGGTACGCCTGCCTCGGCGTCAGGTTGAACTTGCCCTTCTCGAGCCACTCGCGGTCGGCGAACGCGATCGAGTGCACGAGGACGTGCATGGTGTCGAACGACTCGGTGTAGCGCTCGAAGACGCCGGCGATCTCCTCGTCCGAGCCCGCGTCCATCGGCACGAGCCAAGGGTCGGCGATGCCGAGCTTGTCCACCGCACGGGCAGTCCTGCGTTCGTTCTTCTCGCCGGGCAGGTGGGTGAAGGCGCACTGGCACCCGTGGTCCGTCAGAGCCCTGGCGATATGCCAGGCGTACGAACGTTCGTTGGCGACGCCGACGATCAGGGCACGCTTGTTGTCGAGCAGTTGCATCGCGAACGATAGGGAGCGATCACTCGAGCGCGAGACGGTCGGATTCGAGCGTCCAGCGCAGGTCGGCGAGCAGGCGGTCGATCATCTCGATCATGCGGCGGGTCGACTCGATCGCGTTGTCGATCGAGGAACGCCCGGTCACGCGCGAGAGCAGGTCGGTCTGTCGGAGGTCAGCGAGGCGCCTCTCGGAGGCGCTCTTGGCGGCGATGAGCCCATCGAGGAGGCGCTGGGCCTTCGCCCGCGCCTCGACCGTCTCGTGTAGGAGTTGCTCCGCTTCTGGCAAGGCCTGATCCTCCCAGGGTGAGTCGACATTGTGGGCGCTCAAGGCCGAGGGTGGCAAGTCCCCCTACGCCGCAGCGGTGATCGCAGTCTGTTCGGCGAATTCGGGGAGAAGCTGGCGCAGGATGCGGAGCACCTGCTCGCGCGGCGCCCGCGGGCCGAGCGTCTGCACCAGCGCCAACGCGGACTCACCATGGAACGGTCCCTCCGGCGCGACGCACGCCCGGATCCCGGGGTGCGGGGTCGGGGCGAGTTCCTCAGCGTCGTAGGCGAGCTGCTCGTGGAGCTTCTCGCCCGGGCGCGCGCCCGTGCAGGTGATGTCGATCTCCGGGCGACCCGAGCCGATCGCGTGCGACACGACGATCCCCGTGGGGAGGCGGGGCTCAAACCCGTGCGCTCGCACGAATCGCTCGGCGAGCGACACGATCTGGATGGGCTTGCCCATGTCGAGCACGTAGACCGGCGCGGTCGCCGACGCGGGATCGGTCATGGCGGCGGCCTGGAGCACGAGCGTCGCGGCTTCGTGGATCGTCATGAAGTAGCGCGTCATGCGCGCATCGGTGATCGTCAGCGGGCCGCCCGAAGCGAGCTGCGCCGACCACACCTGGAGCACGCTCGCGGCCGACCCGAGCACGTTGCCGAACCGGACCATAGCGAAGGTCGCGGGCGCGCGCACGCTCGCGTCGCCCCAGCGCTCGCGCTCGGTTTGGTGCAGCCATCCGACATAGCGCTCCGCGAGGCGCTTGGTCGCGCCCATGACGCTCGTGGGGCGCACAGCCTTGTCGGTCGAGATGAGCACGAACCGCGCGCCGGCGATCTCCGTCGTCGCGTCGGCGACCGACGCTGTCCCGAGCGCGTTGTTGATCACCGCGAGGTGCGGGTGGTCTTCCATGAGCGGGACGTGCTTGTGTGCCGCAGCGTGGAGCACGACATCGGGGCGCAGCTCCGTCACCAGCTCGCGCGTGCCCTCGCGATCCACGACGTCGTGCAGCACGGCCCGCACGTCGAGGTGCGGGTGCCGCTCGCGCAGCTGGCGGTCGATCTCGAAGAGCGCGTTCTCCGAGCGCTCCATGAGGGCGAGGGTCTCGGGCTGAAACTCCGCGACGAGGCGGGCCAGGGCCGACCCGATCGACCCGCCCGCGCCGGTGATGAGCACGCGTCGGCGTCGGATGAGCCGACCGACCGCGTCGGGATCGAGGGCGTGGGGCGTGCGGGCGATGAGGCGGGCGAGGTCGAGCGGGGGGCCCCAGGCGCGAAGTCCGGTCGAGGGTGCGTCCATGGGGGGCGTATCGGCGCACCCGGGGCGACGGGGTTGGGCGCGAGGTCACGTCAATGCCCGCGGGGGCGAAGGTCGATAGGTTGAGGCATGATCCGCGCTCTCTTCGGCACCCTGACCGCACTCGACCCGATAACCAGGGCGGCCCTCGTCCGCATCGAGCAGGCGGGGATCGAGTACGAGGTGCTCCTCCCGGCGTACCTGGCTGACCGGCTGGCGTCGGCGGAGATGGGCTCGCCCGTGTCGCTCCGCACGCACCACGTGCTGGAGACCGCGACGCAGGGGGCGAGCTACGTGCCGAGACTGATGGGCTTTGGGTCGGAGTCGGAGCGCCGGTTCTTCGAGGTGTTCACGACGGTCAAGGGTGTGGGCGCGCGCAAGGCGCTCAAGGCGATGGCGCGCCCCCCGGGCGAGATCGCAGCAGCGATCGCGGCGAAGGACGCGAAGGCGCTGACCGCGCTGCCCGAGATCGGCAAGCGACTCGCGGAGACGATCATCGCGGAGCTTTCGGGCAAGGTGGACGCGTTTGTCGATCCGGGCGTCGGCGGTGCGATGGTGGAGACCAAAGGCGCCGGCCTCGCGCGCGCGCCGGGGGCGGTGGGCGACGCGATCGCGACGCTCATCGCGCTCGGCGAATCGCCCGCGGACGCGGAACGCCGGATCGAGGCCGCGGTGGCGAGGCTGGGCGGTGACGAGCATGGCGCGGAAGCACTGGTGCAGGCGGCGCTGGGGGGGGCGTAGGTTGCAGCGCACCTGGCGCGAGGAGACTGTGGAGAACACAGGCGAGACGCCTGTGCCACGAGGGGCGGTAGGCAAGAGGCCGACGAGCACTGACCGCAGAGCAGGTCAGTGGCACGGTGTTGTTGACCGCGTCGGGCTTTGTTGACGACGCGGTGAGGTTGGAGGTTGGATGCGGTATGCGATGATCATGGCGGGGGGCGCGGGAACTCGGCTCTGGCCGATGAGCCGACAAGGGCTTCCGAAGCAGCTCATCCCGTTTATTCGGCGCCCGGGGAGCGAGCGCGCGGTGTCGCTGCTCGAGCTTTCTGCGGGTCGGCTCGCGGCCATCGTGCCGGAGGAGCGCCGGTTTATCTGTACGGGTGAGCGGTATCGCGACTCGATCCGCGAGCGCGTGCCGGGGTTCACGGACGATCGCATCCTGGGCGAGCCCGCTGCGCGGGATACGGTCAACGCGGTCGGGTTTGCGGCAGCGGTGTTCGAGAAGCTCGATCCCGACGCGGTGTTCTGCGTGTTGACCGCGGACCACATCATCGAGCCGCAGCAAGACTTTGCCGACGCGATCGATCTCGGGTTTCGCCTTGTGGAGGACGACGCGTCGCGCCTGGTCACCTTCGGCATCATGCCGACCGAGCCGGCGACGGGATTCGGGTATATCCACCGTGCGGAGGCGATCGAGGGATATGAGCCGTTGCGCACGGGTGGCGGCGCGTTCCGCGTGCAGCAGTTTGTGGAGAAGCCCGACCTCGCGACCGCGGAGCGGTACGTCGCGAGCGGCGAATACGGGTGGAACGCGGGGATGTTTGTCTTCAGTGCGCGCACGGTGATGGAGTGCCTGTCGCGATTCAAGCCGGAGTCGTACGAAGGGCTCAAGCGGATCCAGGACGCGTGGGGGACGCCCGAGGGCGAGGGGGTGCTGGGCGAGGTGTACCCGGCGCTGCCGAGAGTGTCGGTGGACTATGCGATCATGGAGCCTGCGTCGCGCGACGATCGCGTGACGGTGTGCGGCGTGGACATGGACGTGCGGTGGCTCGACGTCGGCTCGTGGCCGAGCTATGCCGAGACGCTCGAGCCCGACGCTGCGGGCAACCGGGCGAACGCGCCCGAGCACGTGGTGATGCACGACAGCTCGGGGAATCTGGTGGTGTCGGGCGGTACCGGCGCGCACGCGATCGCGCTGCTCGGGTGTGAGGACCTGATCGTGGTGCACACGGATGATGCGACGCTGATCATGCCGAGGGAGCGGGCGCAGGATTTGAAGGCGCTGCACGGGAAGGTGGGGGAGGGGTTGAAGTAGCGCGGGCCTGTCTCGCTACATGACCCTACGTTGCCCTATGGGCGACACGGCGACTGGGAAGTCGACGCCCCAACGACAACGTGCCGCGCCTCGTTTACGCGACGGCCTCCAGCAGCACCACCGCGAACCACCTACGTTCGTCGGTCCACCACCCTGTCACGCGGAGCCCGGAAGCCGCGGCCTCTTCGCGGATCGTCGCTTCGGTGAACTTGTGGGAGTGCTCGGTGTGGATGCGTTCGCCATGCTCGATGTGGTATTCGCTTCCGAGCACGGCGCCTTCCTGGGGCTCGGTGCATTCGAGCCCCATCTCGATGCGCGAGCGTGCTTCGGACCAATCGGCTCGGTACCGGAACGTATCGCGGTCGAGCCCGGCGTCGAGCTCACGGTTCATGCGGTCAATAAGGTTGTAGTTGAATTCGGCGGTCACGCCGGCGGAGTCGTCGTATGCGGCCCGGAGCACGTCGCGGTCCTTGACGAGGTCGAAGCCGATGAGCGCACGACCGTCGTCGCCTTTCGCGATGAAGTCGGCGAACGAGTCGAGCAGGTCTTTGCGGACCGCGCGGACCATGTTGCCGATGGTCGAGCCGGGGAAGAAGATGAGGCGACGATCCTCGGGGAGACCTTCGAGGTACCTGAGCCCCGTCGCGAACTCGCCACAGACCGGGTGGATGTCGGTGTCGGGGAAATGGCGCGCGATACGCTCGCTCGATTCAGCGAGCGCGGATCGGCTGATCTCGAGTGGTGCGAATGCTCGGGGCCTGTCGAGGGCGCTGAGCAGTGTCTCCGCTTTGGTGCCGTCGCCAGAGCCGGGCTCGACGACGACGCTGCCGGCGCCGATGCGCTCGGCGATTTCATCCATGCACTGTTCGTAGATGGCGTGCTCGGTGCGCGTGGGGTAGTAGTCGTTGGTCTCGCAGATCTGCTCGAACAGTCGGCTGCCGCGCGCGTCGTAGAGGTGCTTGGGCGGGATTGCCTTCTGGCCTTTGGGGGCGGTGAGCCCGTCGATGACATCTTGCTCGAAGGTATCGCGGAGTGTGGGGTCGCTCACCGTCTCGCGCAGATTGGCGAGAGACGAGTCGGCGCTTGAGGAGGACATGGAACCTCGTTTCCGGTTGAGGGTTCGTCGCGCTCAGACGGAGCGTGCGAGGCGGAGCCCGGCGAACTGCCAGCGCGATTCGGGCGAGAAGAAATTCCGGTATGTGTGGCGGATGTGCGTACGGGGCGTGGCGCACGATCCGCCGCGGAGCACGAACGAGCCGCACATGAACTTCCCGTTGTACTCGCCGATCGCGCCCGGCAAAGGCGCATATCCGGGATAGGGCTCGTGCGCGGAGCGTGTCCACTCCCACAGGCCGCCAGCGAGTGATTGCATGCGTTCCACGGGAGCGGACGCGGACTTCGGGTGGATATCGCCGGATTCGAGGGAGTCGGCGGTGTCGAGCGCACCGCTCCATCGCTCGCTCGCGGCGTGTTCCCATTCGTGTTCGGTGGGGAGGCGCGCGCCGGCCCATCGTGCGAACGCGTCGGCTTCGAAGAAGCTGAGGTGTGCGACGGGACGGTGCGGGTCGATCGGGAGTGTGCCGAACATCGTGAACTCGGTGTGGGCGTCGAGATCCCAATACAAGGGGCGCTCCCAACGCTCGCGCTGTACCGCGGACCATCCCTCGTCGAGCCATAGGAGCGAACGTTCGTATCCGCCGTCGGCGATGAACTCGGCAAACTCGGCGTTGGTCACGGGTCTCGACGCGAGTTCGAAGGGCTCGAGGAAACGGCGATGGTGGGGGGTCTCGTTGTCGTACGCGAAGCGCTCGGAATCGTGCCCGATCCCGACGATGCCGCCTTGGTGCGCCAACCAGTCGACCTCGCCGGGATTCGGCGCGGGCGCCGGAGCGTCGCGATCGACGTGGTAGCTCGGCTGGAGGGGGTTGGCGCGCAAGAGAAGTTTGGTATCCGTGAGCAGCAGCTCCTGGTGCTGTTGCTCGTGGTTGACGCCGAGCTCGACGAGTGAGGCGATCTCGATCACGTCGTCATCGGATGCCGTGCGCAGGAGTGTGGCGATGCGCTCGTCAACCACGTCGCGATACGCCATCACCTCGCCGACGCCCGGGCGTGTGAGGACGCCGCGCCGATCGCGAGGGTGCCGCTCGCCGACGGCGTGGTAATAGGAGTTGAAGAGCACGCGGAACGCCTCGGCGTAGGGGCGGAAGCTGGTTTCGAATCGCTCGAGGATGAAGGTCTCGAAGAACCAGGTCGTGTGCGCGAGGTGCCACTTCGCCGGGCTTGCGCACGTGGCGACCTGCACCACCATGTCCTCGGCGTTGAGCGGTGCGCAGAGCGCGTTGGTGGCGCGACGTGTGTGGAGGTATCGCGCGACGAGCGAGTCTCGGTCTACGGCTTCCGCGCGTGCGCTGCGGTCCGTCGTCAAACCGTCTCCGATGCGATCAGAGTGCGGCGAGAGGCGACGCTCCCACGCGACGCCCGGATGGGCAGCCTAGCCGAACGCTGAAGGCGACGCCACAATCGCGCGGGAAACGCTGTATTTGATGAGTATGCGCTAATCTGAGGCGCTGTCGCTCGCGCGACGCGCTTTGCCGATGGCCTTGGCCTTGCCGATGGTGCGTGCACGCCTCGGTCGCACCGCGGGTGCCTTGGGCTCTTCGGGCGGCGGGCTTTCTTCGACGGGCGTCTCGGTCGGCGTCTCGGCCGTGTCGGTCTCGGCGCGTGCTGCAGCACCGGAGATTACTTCATAGCACGTGGCGAGCAAACCGACCATCGGAAAGCCGCGCTGGAACGGGCTGGGGCCGAGGCGTCGCAGGAGTACGTGACTCGCTTCGGGGCGCGTCAGCGGGAGTTCGAGCGATGCGAGTTCGTCGCCTGCCTGCCAGAATCGGCGAGGGTCTTCGGCCGCGCCTTCCGCAGAGAGCGACGGCGCGTAGACAGGTGTCGCTTCCCCTCCGCCTGCGCTGAGCTGGCGCCGTTGGCGCATGCGCTCGATGAGTTCCTCCGAGGCGAGCCCGCGCAGGCCGAAGATCAGGAACGGATCGGTGGCGAGCCGGTCAGCGACCAGCAGCGCGGCGCACAGCGCGTGCTTGCACCATGCGCCGGGGTCGCGTTTGCCGCGCACGCAGGTGCAAGTCGGGCGCATCTCGGCGCCGGTCGGAAACAAGTGGAGCCCGAAGGGTGCGAAGGCGTCCTCGATCGTCGGGGGGAGTTCGCCGGAGAGGAGCTTGGCGGCGTAGAGCGCCTGCTCGCTCATCGAGTTCACCACGCGCCCCCACGCGCTCTCGTCGATCTTGCCGATCTCGATACGCACGGCGTAGGCGGCGCGCAGGCGGCCCTGCACGGACCCGGCGACGAGCCCGGGATCGAGCCCGAGCCTCCGGATCTGTCCTGCCTTGGCGTACTCCATCGCCTCGGACAGGTTGCCTGAAGGTGCGGCCGCTTCGAGCAAGCGCAGCCAGCGCTGGGTGGCCCAGTGTCCCGGAAGTTTGCCTTCACGGTCGGAGAGACGCACGCCGCCGCGCACCTTGCGCGGGTGCATCGTCGGCTCCTCGATGCGCCGCAGCGGGCGCGACCCAGGCGGAATCCGTTCCGGGGGTTTGTTCGACGTCAATCTGCGCTCCCCGTCACCCCTCGGCGGGCGTTTCCGACGCCTCGGGCTTGGGCTCTTCGCTCGGGGCCTTCGTCTTCTTCGAGTTCTTGGGCTTCTCGATGAGGTTGCCCTCGTTGTCGAACTCCATCTCGTCGCGCTCTTCCTCGAGCTTGCGGTCGGCCTCGACCCACACATGCACCGCCGTCTCGAGATCGGAGTCGAACTTGACGGTCACTTCGTAGTCGCCGATGCGCTTGATGGTGTGCGGGAGGCGGACCTCGCGGGGCCTGACGGCGAATCCGAGCGACGTGAGGGCGGCGGAGAGGTCCTGCTGCGTGACCGAGCCGTAGAGCACGCCCTGGTCGTTGCAGGAGCGCTCGAGCGTCATCTCGAGGCCCTCCATCTTCGCGATGAGCTGCTCGCGTTCGGAGCGGAGGGCAGCCATCTCCTTCTGCGCCTCGGCGCGGGCCGAGGCCAGTTCCGCGAGACGCTCATCCGAGGGCGTCGTCGCGAGCCCAAGGGGGAGCAGGTAGTTGCGGGCGTACCCGAGACGCACCTTGACGACATCGCCCACGATGCCGAGGTTGTCGACGTTGGACGTGAGAAGGAGCTGAACGTTCTTCGCCATGATGATCCTCGCTGTCCTGGCCTCGCGTGTGGCGTACGCTCGGCGAGTTAAGGAGCCGGTCGAGCTTGTGGGCGGCCCCAACGTGCTTGCAGCGGACACCCGCTGCGATCGCAACAATAGCGCTCATCCAGGGTCTCGTCCGCCGAGGATGCAACCGCGGTCTTCCCCGCAGTTATCAACGAACCCACCACCGAGGAGCCACTCGCCATGCGTCACCCCGCTCGATTCGCGTTTCCTTTCGCACTCGCTGCCGGCACGATCCCGGTGCTCAGCGGGTGTGCGACCTCGCCGAAGACCGCCGACGCCCCGCCCGCGGCCGCCCCGTCGGCACCGGCTGTCGAGGTGCATGAGGTCGGGCGTTTCCGGTTTGCCGGCCAGCCGGACGAGCAGACCCTCAGGCAGCAGATCACCGGTGACGGCGTCGGGCTTGTGGTCAACTGCCGGCGCGATTCGGAGATGGAGCGGGTGCCGTTCGACGAGGCTGCGCTGATTGATGATCTGGGCGCTGATTACGCCCGCATTCCGATGGCCGGCGACGCCGGGTACTCGCCCGCGCAGGTCGATGAGTTTGCACGCCTCGTGAGCAAGAGCTCGGGCCCCGTGCTCATCCATTGCGCCTCGGGCGGGCGGGCCCGGACGATCTGGACGGCCTACCTCGTCCGTTACGAGGGCAAGTCGATCGATGAGGCGATCGCTATGGCACGCCAGGCCGGAGCGAGCGACGACCCGCTTCAGCAGCTGCTGGGCGAGCCGTTGTCGACGGACTTCGCGCGGAATCGGTGAGCGGCTTCCGAAGGAAGCCGTCGAAGGACTCGGCTCGGAGGGACTGGGCCTGGGCTTCCGTGAGCTTGGAGCTCATGCCGATGACCCGCGTCATCTGCAGTGCGTCCATGGTCCGCACGTCGCGTGCGATCTCGCTCCCGCTCGTGTCACCCAGGTGAAGGTCCGCGATCAGCACGTGGGGGCGGAATCGGTGGCACTCGAGCCCAGCCCTGAACCCGGAGGTCACCGCCCGCACCTCGTATGAAGTTTGTTCGGACAGCACCTGCTCAAGGGTCCGGACGACCGATTCATCCGCGTCGGCGATGAGGACACGCGTGCGTCCGGAGTCGATGCCGTCGGTCGGGATCCCGTGGGCCTTCATGAACTTAAGGAGTTCGGTCAGGGGGATCCGGCGGTCCTTGGAGCCCGGGATGCGGTACCCCTTCAGGGTTCCCGAATCGAACCACTTGGAAACCGTGCGCGGGGCCACATTGCAGATTTTGGCAACCTCGCCCGTGGTCAACACATCTCGGTCGGTTGTCATTTGGTGTTCTCACCTCGCGCGGGTTCCGCGACCCCCCGTCGGGGACGGCCTACCGCATCCATCGACCGCTCGGGGGCGGGTCTTGACGGCGGTGGCGGTCGCGAGGAGCTTCTTGGGCGGGTCCTGGTCCGGGAACAGGGAACCACCTTCGTTGACACTCGAAGATCGGCACGGCTAGATTGCGGCACCCGCGGGCGCGCCGGTCGCGATCCAACGGGCGTCGCGGCCCGGGTCGCCCGATCGCGGGACCGGCGGTGGCGACGTTTCCCCCTTCCTCCATTGGCCTCGGCCGATCAAGGAGCCTGATCGTGCGGCAGACCCTTCTTTCTGCTCTCCTTCTCATCCTGCCCGCGGGTGGGATTGTCACTTCACCCGCGATCGCGATGCAGGAAGGCGTGCCGACCGAGCTCGACGAGCAGGTGGCGGACTTCATCCACTACGTGAAGATCGCGCGGTACGACGTCGCGAAGGACTTCGGATATCTCATCATCGACGCGGACGTCTCGCCCGAGGCGTTCGTCGACGCGATCGAGTCGGGTCGGTTCCAGGATCAGACCGATCGCTTCCGCGACGCGGTGGGGCTTGCGCTCCAGGTCGATGACTTCCCTGAACTCGCCGAGGTTGCCGCGTCGCTCGAGGAGCTGTTTGAGGACGGCAAGCTCCAGCGGGCTCGGAACCCCGACGAGGTCACCCGCAACATCGAGATGCTGACTGCGAACATGCGCGGGCGAGACATCGGCACCCAGCGGCTCGTGCAGGCGGGTGAGTACGCCGTGCCGCAGCTGTTCGACGCGCTGCTCGATTCGGCCGACGCGGTGCGCCAGGAGCGGGTGCGGCAGGTGCTCATCGCGATGCAGGCGCAGGCGGTGATGCCGCTGAGCGTGGCGCTCGAGAATGTGCGGCCGGAAGAGCAGTTGATCGTGCTCGACGTGCTGGGGCGGATCCGGTACGACCAGTCGGTGCCGTTCATCCAGTCGGTGCGGGCGTCGACGGATTCGCCCGAGGTGCGGACTGCCGCGGACGCGGCCCTGAGCCGCTTGGGCGCGAGAGCGGCCGATGAACTCGGTGGGGCCTGGAGCTTTGCGTCGCTGGCGGAGCGGTACTACGACGAGCAGACGGGTGTCACGAGCTTCCCGGGCGAGGAGTATCAGCTTCTGTGGAGCTATCTGCCGGAGGCGCCGGCGCGATCGCTGATCGCGACGCCGATCCGCTCGGAGGTGTACCACGAGGCGATGGCGATGCGGCTGACCGAGCGTGCGCTCGAGGGAGCGCCGCAGAGCGTTGACGCACTCGCGCTCTGGGTGGCGGCCAATCTTCGCCGCGAGATCGAGACGCCCGAGGGGTACGACAACCCGGCCTACGCCGCGGATCGGCGTGAGGCGATGTACTTCGCGGTCGCGTCGGGTATGAGCGTTTCGCAGCGGGTGCTCGCACGAGCTCTGGATGATCGCAACACGATGCTCGCGCGTCGCGCGATCGACGCGATGTCGCGCACCGCCGGCGGTTCGTCGCTCTGGTCGAGCGCGGAGGGGCGTCAGCCCCTGCTCGAGGCGCTGAGCTACCCGAATCGCCGGGTGCAGTACGACGCGGCTTTGACGCTCGGCGCCGCGCAGCCGAAGCAGACGTTCGCCGGCGCCGAGCGCGTGGTGCCGCTGCTCGCGGGCGCGGTGCGCGACGCGACGAGCCGCTACGCCCTCGTGCTCGCGGACGATGCCGAGGTGTACCAGGGCTACCGGACGATGCTGGAGAACGACGGGTTCACGGTGCTTCCGCGTTCGTCGTCGATCGGAGAGGCGTACGACTCGGTGGTCTCGGTGCCGGCGGTCGATCTGGTCGTCACCGCGGTCAGCAAGGACAGGGCGATGGCTGCTCTGCCCGAGGTTCATGGCTCGTCGCGTCTGGCGGCTGCGCCGGTGCTGATGATGCTCCCCCGGCGCGAAGCCGCGGAGCTGAGCCCGCGGTTTGAGCGCGACCGGACGGTGTTCGTGCGTGCGATGGACCTGAGCCCGCAGCAGTTCGCCGCGGCGACTGAGCAACTGCTCGAGGATGCTGTCGGCGGCGTGATCGATCCGGAGGAGGCTGCCGATTACGCGGATCGCTCGATCCGTGTGCTCCGTGATCTCGCGGTGTCGCGCAACGAGGCGCTGCCGATCGCCGAGGCGACCGGCCCGCTGATCGCGGCGATGGGTGAGGTCGATGGCGAGCTCGAGCAGCGGATCGCGGAGGTGCTGGCGTGGGTAGACCGCGCCGATGCGCAGCAGGCGATCGTGGACGCCGCGATGACCGCCTCGGGCGAGCAGCGGATCGCGATGCTCGGCGTCGCGGCCGGTTCGGCGCAGCGGTTCGGCAACAAGCTGGAGGAGCGGCAGGTGCAGCGGGTGATCGATCTCGCCCTCAACGCGACGGGCGAGGAGGGCACCGCCGCTGCGGCGCTCATGGGATCGCTCAATCTCGCGAACGACCAGGTGTTGCCACTCGTTCTCGGCGACTGATTTCTCGCTGGTTGCGATCGTGCTGGGTCTATCCTGACGCATGCCAGGGATGGACTACGCCGACTACCTCGCGCTCGATCAGGTGCTCGACGCGCAGCACCCTCGATCGAACCATCACGACGAGATGCTGTTCATCATTCAGCATCAGACGACGGAGCTGTGGTTTCGTCTGATCATCCACGAGCTCCAGGCCGCGATCGAGCACGTGCGTCGGGATCAGCTTGAGCCGACCTTCAAGATCCTGGCCCGGATCAAGCACATCGCGGCGCAGCTGCTCGACCAGTGGAGCGTGCTCGCGACGCTCACGCCGACCGAGTACGGTCAGTTCCGCGGAGCGCTGGGGCAGGCGTCGGGGTTGCAGTCGGCGCAGTTCCGCCACGTCGAGTTTCTGCTCGGGAAGAAGAACGCGGGTGTGCTCAAGATGCAGGAGCACCGACCGGAAACGCACGCTGTGCTCGCCGAGGCGCTGGAGCGTCCGAGCCTGTACGACGAGTTCATGCGGTATCTGGCGCGGCGGGGGCTCCCCGTGCCGCGCGAGGTGCTCGAGCGCGACGTGACGCAGCCCTGGGAGGAGAGCGAGGGCGTGATCGAGGTCTTTAAGATCATCTACGACAACCCGCGCGAGCACTGGGACGCGTACGAGATGGGTGAGAAGCTCGTCGATCTCGACGAGGCGTTCGCGCTGTGGCGTTTCCGCCACGTGAAGGTGGTCGAGCGGATCATCGGCTTCAAGACGGGCACGGGCGGCACGCCGGGCGTGTCGTACCTGCGCCGCATCGTGGATGAGCGTCTATTCCCCGAACTCTGGGACGTGCGGACGCGGATGGGGACGTAGGGCGGTCGCCGACGAGCTACTTGGCTCGCCGGTCGCGCACGATTGCGATGACCGCGAACGTCAGTAGCAGCATCCCGGGCTCGATGAGGAGCCCAACCCACGCCCATCGCCACGAGCCTTGGATCGGCAGCGCGATGATCGCCAGCGCCGCGAGGACGCCTCCAACGAGCGGGAACATCGAGCCCTTTCGCCCCGGAAGCGCCAGCGACCAGTTGTACGAGACGGGTACGCATGCCATCGCAGCGAGGATCGCAAACAGCGCCCATGCCACCGGTGCGTGAGTCGAGGATCAGTCCTTCTTTTTCCCGCCCGATTCGCCACCGCCGAAGGGATCGCCGAAGACGAGGCGGTCGAGGGCGAGCGAGCCCGAGCCGGTGCAGAAGAGGGCGAGCCCGCCCGCGGCACAGAGCAGTTGGAAGAACAGGTCCTTCCACGCGTACGCGAACAACTCGTGCTTCGGCAGGAAGCCGATCAGCGTCTCGCCGGACTGGATCGCGGGTCCGATCTGGGTCAGCCACATCGCGCCGAGCATGACGCCGAGGATCCCCGCCCCGCCGACGCGGGTGAGGAGCCCGAGGATCAGGAACCCGCCCGAGATGATCTCGGTTACCGCGACGGCCCACGCCATGTAGACGGGCCAGGGGTCGAAGGGCTTGGTCGCGTCGGCGTCAAACCAGAGCGGCATCCTCGCGGTGCCGTCCTCGGCGGTGCCGGGGTAGATGCCGCGATGGAGCAAGAGGGTGACGTTGTGGAGGGCGAGGGCGTTGGTGCCGTTGGGGAAGTCGCCAGCCCCGAACTCGCCTACGGGCCCGTTGGGGTCGTGCTGCTGGTTGTACCGGATGTCGGCGGGGTCGTCCTCGTCGAGGGCGGGTGGGGGCGTGCGGTCGACGACTCCGTCCTGTGGCCGCCACGCGACAGGCTCGACGGGCGCGCTGCTGCCTGGGGTCACGATGTGGTAGTTGCCGAGGATGGCGGCGTCCTCGGGCTCGAAGTGCTGGGTGACCATCACCTTGCCGAAGCCAGCCCATAGGAAGATCAGGCCGAGAGCGAGGCGGAGAAAGATCGGCGCCGTATTGCAGGCGAGTCGTTCGCGCATCGTGGTTCCTGCCATGGCACTCCTCTCCGCTGGGCGCACGTCGCCCGGCACATCCCTCCCGGATGCTATCGGGTTTGTTGGGATTCAGGCTGCACGGATTGCCCGTTTGCCTAGCATCCCCCGACCCGGTGCGGTGGCCGAGCGGCTGAAGGCGACGCACTTGAAATGCGTTAAGGGCGCAAGCCCTTCGGGGGTTCGAATCCCTCCCGCACCGCTTGGAAGGAGTTTCTCATGCGAACCGCTCTCATCATCGCCCTTGCAGGGCTCGCACTCGGCGCGTGCGATCAGCAGCCCCAGAACATCCCGGGCCAGACCAAGCAGACCGTCGAGAACGTCGAAGACGCGATCAACGCCAATCAGCAGCGAGCGGTCGACGCGGCCGACGAGATCATGGGACGGCCCCGCCAGCCGGGAGACATCGTCGATACCGACGGCGATGGGATCCCGGATGATGAGGACGAGACGCCGAACGGAGGCTGAGCCGGCCTATGGCTCGATGAGCGTCATCTCCTCCATCGGGAGCGACGGTTGGCTCGACAGCTCGCCAATCGCGGGGCTGGCTGGCAGATCGGGTGGTGCGGTCATGCTTGGCGCCGGCGTGAAGGTCTGCGCGCCCAGACGGCTCGCGATCTCCGAGGCGAGGCGGGCCGAGAGGTCCTCGTCGCGCCGGATCGCCGTCCAGAACGATGAGCCGGCTCGCTCCGCAAACACCGGATCGCGAGCGTGTCGGCTAAGCGCGATGGCCTCGGTCTCAAGCCGCCAACCCACCTCGCGCCACCGGAGCAGGTAGACCTCCACGCTCGCGGTCATTTCGCCCGCGTCGCGGACATCGGGAGGCAGATACCCACCGCTTGAAGTGGGGGAGGTGGGCTCAAAGGTCACCCGCACCTCGCGCGCCTGCCGGTTCGAGAAGTCGTCCCATTCGTCCTTGAGCGAAGACTGCTCGCGATCCCAAAGCGTGACGAACCCCGCGGTCTCCTTGGGGTGCGTCGAGATCACGCCGGCCCCCGCATCCACTCGTTCCAAGTCGAATCGATAGTCCCGAAGCACATCGCGCGTGGCGTCGAAGGCGGCGTCGTATCGGCCTGGGGCAATCGCGAAACTCGTCCCGCCGGTGGTGGCATGCCCGCACGCGCCGAGGGTGGAGGCGATCGCAGCGAGCGAGATCCCGAGCGGGGCGAGCGTTCCGTGCATCGATGGCGAGGATACCTCGTCGCGAGCGTGCTCGCGTAGACTCCCGACTGTGACGGCGTTGGCGGAGAAAGTCGCGGACGAGGGGCTGAACGAGGCGCAGCGGCGAGCCGTGGAGCACGACGCGGGTCCGCTCATCGTGCTCGCGGGCCCCGGCACCGGGAAGACTCGCGTGATCGCGCACCGCGCGGGCCACCTGATCGGCGCGCGACGCGCCGAACCGGAGACGCTCCTCGCGCTCACGTTCACGGTCAAGGCCGCCGGCGAGCTTCGCCAGCGACTGGCCGATCTGGTCGGCGGTGTGCGGGCGGAGCGTCTCGAGGCCCGCACCTTTCACGGGCTCTGCTGGCGCCTGCTGCATCGTT
This sequence comes from Phycisphaerae bacterium, assembly GCA_030429485.1. Lineage (GTDB taxonomy): Bacteria > Planctomycetota > Phycisphaerae > Phycisphaerales > UBA1924 > JAUIFD01. The sequence continues at coordinate 59,055 of JAUIFD010000001.1, forward strand.
TCCCGGATCTGACGGGGCTCGGGCCTGATCCGCAGCTCATCGACTCCGCGGTGCGGCGCCGCATGTTCCGCGAAGTGATCGAGCAGATCGGCGTGTATGGCGATCAGCGTTCTGGAGGGCTCGATGCGCTCGCCTCCCAGGCGGCGAGCTTTGTTCGCGAGTGCAACAACCACGCCGTGTCACCCGAGGAGGCGTTCGCCTTCGTGGGCGTGTGGACAGAACGGCTCGCGCGGCGCCAGAGGTCGGACGGCACGCCAGGTGACGACGCCGATCTTGAGGATCAGGGCCACGCACTCGCTCGCTTCCGCGACGATGTGCGCGTGTTTGAGGCGTACGACGCCCTCCGGCGCGAGCGTGGATATACGTCGTTCGACGACATGCTGATCGACGCGGTGCGTCTGCTGCGCGACGCGGAGCCTGCCCGCGCCGCGGTGCGCGCACAGTGGCGGCACGTACTCGTTGACGAGTTCCAGGACGTCAACCGCGCGCAGATCGAGATGCTGCGCTTGCTGTGCCCACCGGAGCGCAACCCCGACCTCGCGGTCGTGGGTGACGACGATCAGGCGATCTACGCGTTCCGCGGCGCGGACGAGCGGGCCTTCGACCATTTCTCGCACATCTGGGAGGATCACACGGTCGTCGCGCTTGAGGAGAACTATCGCTCCGCGAAGCCGATTCTCGATGCGGCGGGGGCGATCATCGAGCGAGCGAATGCCCGCTTTGAGCCGGGGAAGACGTTGCGCCGTGCGCCTTCGCTCGGTCCGGACCCGGCCGACGCGGGCGTGCTCGCGGTCGACTACCCGAAGACCGAGCCGGGCCAGGAGGCGGAGGTGATCGCGCGCATGATCGCCGAGGACCGGGCGAGGACCGGGCGTCCGTGGCGGGAGTTCGCGGTGCTCGCTCGATCCAAGCGCCACCTCGAAGATGTCGCCGCCGCGTTGCGTGAGGAGAGCGTGCCCCATGCGGTGATCCGCGAGGGCGACCTCAACGATGAGGATGCGGTCGGCGATGCGTTCGCGTGGGCGCGGCTGCTCCTTGAGCCCGATGCCGCGTGGGCCGCCAGGCGATTGCTCACCAAGCCGCCGTTCTCGGTCCCCCCGGCGCGCGTGGTGCAGTGGGAGGGCGAGTATCGCGCGCAGCGATCCGATGCCGAGCGTACCGATCGGGTGTTGAGTTTCGTCGAGTGGCTCGACCGCGAAGCCCACCACCCGGCCGCAAAGCGCTTTGTGCAACGCCTGCGCGAGCTGGGCGAGATCGTCGGTGCAACATCCGCGGTCGAGGCCGTCGACGCGATCGTGACAATCGGCGAGATCGCGCACGCGGACCTCTCCAACCCGCGCGGGCGCGCCGAGCGCGTCGAGGCCGTGATCGAGTTGCTCTCCTTCGTGCGGCGGGTGCAGCCGAACCTCACCGAGCCGGGCGATCTCAAGGCATTTCTCGACCACTTCAACGACCTGGAGAAGGGCGAGCGGTGCATCTCGAACTACGCGGGCGAGGAGGCCATCGAAGGAAGCGAGGACGATCCGGAGACCGATCGCGTCCGCCTGCTCACGGCCCACGCGGCCAAGGGGCTCGAGTTTGACACCGTCTTCCTCGTGCGCGTCTACCCGGCGCAGGGCGCCTTCCCCAACACACGCCGCGACGAGGAGAGCCCGCTGCCTGCGGGGCTCGTGCCCCACGAGGACGGGCGAGACGCGAAGACCCGTCGCAGCGACGAGGAGCGTCGGTTGTTCTACGTCGCGATGACGCGCGCGGAGCGACGGCTTGTGCTGCTGAGCCGTGAGCAGGGCAGGAGTTCATCCACGCACTTCGCGCAGGAGCTGACGCTCCGGCGCGGTGGGTCGCTCGCCACAACGGGGAAGGCGGATCGGTGGCTCGCCCGGTCCGAAGCGCCCGGGCAGCAGGAGCTCTTTCCAAAGACGCTGATCGAACGCCGTCGCATCGCGACCGATGCCGCGAACGCGCGCCGCGTGATTCGCCTCGACGCGGCGGCCGCGCTCGCGCGGGCGGAAGACTCCAAGGGGGAGAAGGACGAGCTGCGCGCCGCGATCCAGGAGCTGACGGCGGCGGCGCGGAGGATCGCCTCGATCGATGAAGAACTCGCCGCGGCGCGCGAACCGATCACGGATCTCTCCGAGTTGTTTGCGCCGATCAAGCCGCCCCTTGAGTTGAGCTTCACCACGATCAACGCCTACCTCACCTGTCCGAGGTGCTTCTATCTCCGCCATGTCATGCGGCTCGCCGAGCCGCCTTCGGATCACCTCGTGCTCGGCAACGCAACGCACGCGACGCTCGAGCGCTACTTCTCCCTGTGGCAGGCGGCCGAGCAGGGCGGCGGCGACCTTCCAACTCTGGAGACGCTCCGCGCGATCGCGGAAGCAAGGTTCGATGCCGCGGTGGCGCGGACCCCGGCGTCGTTGCGGGTGTCGCGGGCGGACGTGATCGCGCAGGCCGAAGCGGCGATCGAGTTGCACCGCCAACTCCCTCCGGGAGACAACATCCTGGACATCGAGCAGCGCGAGGTGTTCGACTTCGAGGTCGATGGCGTCACGCACCGCATTATCGCGAAGCTCGACCGCCTCGATCAGGAGGGGGCGCAGTACCGCATCATCGATTACAAGACCGGGCGGGCGAGGGACGAACTGGTCTCGCCGCAACCCGACGACCTCCAACTCGGTATCTATGCGCTCGCACTCCAGGCCCGCGATCCGGGCGCTCAGGGGGTCGCGGAGTACTGGGCGCTCAAGGGCCCGGTCCGTGGCTCGATCGCCCTTCGTGACCTGGACCTCGACGGCGTCCGCGCCAGGATCGGCGAGGCGACTCGTGGGATGCTCGCGGGACGGTTCCCCCAGAAGTGCCATCTCCCGCGGGAGAAAGGCAAGGAGCCTTGGCTCGGGGTGTGCGCGTTTCTCGGACCGGATTGAACACGGATGCCTCACGCAACAAAGCCCGCCAGCCGACTGTTAACCCCTGGACAACCTTGCGCAGCGTGACCCTCCTCATCCTGGTGCTTGTCTCGATGGCGTTGTCGCCCGTGCGCGCGCAGGATGCGCCGCTCCCGGCTCCCGGCCAGGCGGGGCGCGTGGTCGAACTCGCCCAGGACCCGCCGACCGGGCTCTGGCTCGCATGGCTCGATAACGGCGTTCGCGTGCTGCATCGGGCTTCCCCGGTCGACGACGGCCGGGTGCATGTGTCGCTGCTGATCGCGGGTGGCGAACTGCTCGAGACTCAGGATGACCGGGGGATTGCGACAGCCGCTCGCCTCGCCTGGGACGGTCTTTCCGTCGAGGGGGCGGGGCAAGGCGACTTGCAGTCGTGGGTCGCGGGCCATGATCTCCGTTTGACGACCACGGTTGGTCCGGACTCGATGGCGCTTCGCATCGATGCGCCGGCCGGGTCTCTCGCCGATGCTGTTGCGCTTGCGTATGCGCTTGTCCGCGCACCGGAGGTGCCGGCGGAGCAGTTCGATGAGTGGCAGCGAAAGGAGCGTGCGAGGCTCGCCGGCGGAGACGGCGTTTCTCCCGCGTTCGCGGCGCTGCTCGCGTCGACGCTCTTCCCCAAGGACGAGCCGCGATTGCACCCGATCGAGCGGGGTGACGTGGAGAAGCTCACCGCTGCGAAAGCGACGGCGTGGCTCCGGCGTCAGGCGGTGAATCCGATGGCGCTGGCGATCATCGGCGGGCCGGGCCCCGACCGTGCGCTCGACCTTGCTGCTGGGTACTTCGGTTCGCTCCCGGAGCGTTCGCGCATCGGGGCTCGCACGTTCGCCGACGCGAGGAAGCTCCCGCCGTTCCGTGGCCCCGCGTTCGCCGAACACGCCGACCCTCGCGTGGATGGGGCGATCGTGCTGCGCGGGTTCATCGGTGCGGACCTGACCGCGTTGCCTGATGCGCGGCGGCTGCGTTTGGCGGCGATGGTGCTCCGCACGCGACTCGCGGCGCTCGCGCCGCGCTTGCGGGCGCGGGAGGCGGACCTCGACGCGGGTTCCTTCGAGGGCGCGGAGTATCCGGGGTATGGGCTCTTCTGGATCCGGGCGCAGGTCCCGGCACGCGGGGTGGACCGCGCGCTCGACGCGTTTGATGCCGAGCTGACGAAGTTGGGCGCGCAGGGCCCGACGAAGACGGAACTCGAGGCAGCGCGAGCGCGTGTGTTCAGCGAGATCGAGACCCTGTTCGGGGATCCATCGTTCTGGGCCGACCGCCTGGCGCACATGGACTATCGGGGGATGTCGCCGAAGGACCTGGCGGCGCTGCAGTCGTCGTATGCGATGATCACCGCCGAGCAGGTGCGGGATGCGGTCGCGCGGCACAACACCGAGCCGCGCAGGATCACCGTTGTGCTGAAGGGCTCCGAGCCGGCCAAGGGTGATTAGCCGGTTTCCCCGAGGGCGGCGATCGGTTCGGGAGCCTTGGCGCGAGCGCGTTCCTCGCCGTGGCGTGTGACGCAGTCGATCATCTCGTCGATCTCGTCGGTTACGAAGAGCAGATCGAGATCGCCTGGGCTGATGGTGCCTTCCGCGAGGAGGCGCTTCTCGAAGAACTGATCGAGCAGGGGGGCCCAGAACTCGCGCCCCATGAGCACGATGGGGAAGCGTCCGACCTTCCCGGTCTGGATGAGCGTGAGGGTCTCGAAGACCTCGTCCATGGTGCCGAAGCCGCCGGGGCACACGACGAAGGCCGTGGAGTACTTCACGAGCATGACCTTGCGCACGAAGAAGTAGTTGAACTCGACAAACTTGTCGAGGTAGGGGTTGGGTTCCTGCTCCATGGGCAGGGTGATGTTGCAGCCTATGGAGACGCCCGCTTCGTCGCGGGCGCCACGGTTGGCGGCCTCCATCACACCCGGACCGCCGCCGGTCATGACGGCGAAGCCCGCACGCGCGAGAGCAGCTCCCGATTCGCGCGCGATCTTGTAGTAGCGGTGTTCCTCGCCGAATCGCGCCGAGCCGAAGACCGTGACGCAGGGGCCCACGAAGTGGAGCGCACGGAACCCCCGGATGAACTCGGTGCAGATACGGACAACGCGGAAGAACTCCTCGGTGCGCGAGCGCGGCCCGGCGAGCATTCGGCGGTCTTGTGGCGATCGGGTGTCTTTGCCCCAGCGCCCGTTGTTCGGGTGTGTCACGGCATTGGCTCCTGGTTAGGCGATGGGGCGGGGGCCCGCGAAGACGGACGCGAGCCACCCGCCGAGCATGCAGGCGCCGAGGGCTACGCCGAGGTTGGCGAAGACGTTGACGACCGCCAGTCCGGGCGTGCCGTCGCGGGCGAGAGAGAGCGTCTCGGCGCTGAAGGTGGAGAAGGTGGTGAGCCCGCCGAGGAACCCGACGGCGAGGAAGAGGCGGGCCGCCTCGCCCACCCGCGGCTCACCGGGCGGTGAGATCGCGAGATAGGCGACGACGCCGATGCCGAGCCCGCCGAGCCCGTTGACGAGGAGCGTGGCGATGGGGAAGTCGCGCGGTCCGACCCACATGCCCACGAAGGCCCTGGAGAGCGCCCCAAGAAACCCACCGGATCCGATGAGAAACGCCTGGACTACCAGTTCACGCATGCCGTGGCTCCACCAGATTCGCGTTGACCAGGGTTATCGGCCTTGTCCTCGTGGATTCCCTGTCGCGGGTTTGAAAATCAGGGTTGGCGAAACCCCGGGGTGTCGCCACAATGATGAGTCAGGGCAGGTGTCCGCCGGGAGGACAAACCTATGCCGTTTGGCGGGTTACGGTCACCAGGGTTCGAGAGAACCCAATGCCCCGAGAGATGTGTGGAAGGGGAGAGATGAGCACCTACGAACTGGAGACGATGGCGCCGGCTTCGTCCGACCTGGGCAAGCCTGCGACCGAGGAGGCCTGCTGGGAGGCACTGACCACGGACACCGGGTGCGAGGTCGTTGTCCTCGATGAGCGCGGGCGCGTGGAGTACTGCAACGGCCTCGTTCGCCGCCGCCTCGGCGGCGAAGACCCGACCCACCTTCGCGACCTGTACCAGGACTCGATCGCGGCGGAGCGCCTCGCGTTTGCCCGCGACGCGGCGGCGAGCGACTCGTCGGTCTCGATCTGTGGGCTGATTCGCGGTGAGCGCCGGCGGACCGTGTTCCGTGCGCTCGACCGGGCGGCCGATGGGACCGCCCGCATCTTGATGGTCTGCCGCGTCGCGGGTCCGGCGGACCTCGACGAGGGGACGATCGAGGCGAAGCAATCCGATGGCGGCGCGATCGACACCCTCACGCCTCGCGAGGTCGAAGTCCTGTCGCTCATCGGGCGCGGGCTCTCGACGGCG